>PIVQ01000081.1 GCA_003354055.1 Desulfobacteraceae bacterium
TCCAAACCGGAGTCAGACTGAAAAACCGCAGCAGTGTAACCATTGGCGGCCCTAAATTTAAAAAAGGCGTATTACTCCTCAATATCCAGGGCCGCGCCCAATAAGCACTATTCCTTCTGGCGGCGGGCCATAATCTCTGCCGCCTCCCGGTTGGATCCCAGAAGAATGGAAATCCACTGGGTGGACTCCTTTCCTCCGAGGGCAATCTTCACAGCCATGGTCAGGGGAACTGACAGCAGCATCCCCACCGGACCCAATACCCATCCCCAGAATGCCAAGGACAAAAAGACCACCAGGGTGGACAGACCGATGCCTTTACCCATAATTTTAGGTTCTATAACACTGCCCACCAGAACATTGACCAGCAAAAATCCGAGCCCTGCCACCAGTGCGGACCCCACCCCCAGCTGAATCAGCGCCAGCAGCACCGCCGGTACTGCCGCGATAATGGAGCCGATATTGGGGATATAATTCAGTAAAAAGGCAAATACCCCCCACATCACCGGGTAATCTACCCCCTGGACCACCAGCCAGACGGTAATGATCACACCGGTCGCCATACTGGTCAGGGTCTTGATCCCCAGATACCGGTTTACCCCGTCTGTGATTTCCGTATACTTGCTTAAGTCTCCGTTACCGTCATGGGACAGTGCCCGCAACTTACTGGGAAAACCAGCTGCCTCGGCCAGGATAAACAAAAAAGTCAGAAAGACAAAGAAGGTATTGGTCAGCATCCCGCCCAGTCCGTTCAAAATATTGGACACCAACCCCAGAATCCGGCTGGGATTGAACAACTCCGTAATTTTGTCCGCCTCCACTGGGACACCGTAGTTGGCCAGCAGTTTAAGACTGCCTGACATCAAGGCCACCAGCCGCTCCTGATAAAAGGGGAGGTTCTTTGCAAAGTCGGCAATGGACGAGGAGACAAGCGACACCAGAAGCACCTGGGTCACAATGACGCCTGCCATGAGCAGCAGAACACTCAAAAAACTTGGAATGCCCTTTCTTTGCATCCAGTACAGAGGCGGCGCACAGATAATGGCCAAGAAACCTGCCAGTAAAAACGGCACCACCAAAACAGTAGCCGACTTCATCCCAGCCACCACCACAACAAAGGCGGCACATCCCAAAAGAGAACCACCCCTCATACGTATTCCATCCATTTTTTCACCTTGTATCGTTGAAATGACTTTTTAGATCTTTCTACCCCAGGCACCTGGTTAAAGTCAAGCAGCTCAGTCCCTCCAGTCAGGGCAAACACATGTAGGTAATGCGGGGTTCGTCGCTCTTCAGCGGGCACACCTTTTTATGCTCCGCTGGAAGAGCATGGTTGTGTTTTCCTTCCTACGATAACAGCCACAAGTGGATTCAGGATATGGGTGCAAAATGAAAGTCCTGTCTCAACAAAGACTTCTTCCAAAAAGGATCGATGAGATGGTGTATCACATCCTGGTCCGTATCCTACAATATCAAATAGGGATTTATATTTATCCGGATGATTACGGTGGCCCCTATAAATATTTTCCATACTGATTTTTCCAAGCATCGGCCACTTCCAAAAATTTGCTGTAGCCCTTCTCTCTGATAAATAGGGTGGCTTCTTCGTATTTCTTATATTTATAGCCCTTTTTACTATAAAAGCTTTGAATTATCACGCAGGTGGAATAACTGCCACAATCTGCGCAGGTGTTTAGGCCTTTTCCCATGCAGCAAATTTTCATCTTACACTTGGCTTTTTTAATATCTCTTTTACCACTTTCATAACCAATCTTGCATCCCTGACACCTGGTATTTCGAGATTCAGGGCAAGTTTTACAATATGCTCCGCAACATCCTATCTCTAAAATCGTCATCTTTTACTCTTCATGATGGATTAATGAAGCTCGATTATAACACCGCAAAACACCGACACTTAAAAGTAGAGTGAAGCGGCACTTTTCTGGTGTCAGAATGAATCCTTGTACTATAGCACAACCTTCTAAGGTAAATAACGAATCCGATAAATTAAGCTAACGGTGAATCGTAAATGGCTGGTATCTTCAGGACAGAGAGATCCGGGCATTTCCGCTTCTCAAGCAGTCATGACGACTGCTTGAGATTTAACGCCCCCCCTCACCCTGCCGTTGCCGGATTGGGGCAAAACGATTGAATTTTCTTAAAAAACTACATGCATTGGTCAAACCCCGCTGTTCAATGAGTGTCAATCCGATTGCAGACCGGCTTAATTGGTGGTATGACATCTTGAATTGAGTTTCTTAATATTTCGTTTGAATATCACAAGGAAAAATTCTAAAACCTTGGCTGCAATAGACAACCAGCGTTTTTCAATATATGCGCTCAATAAAATAAAAAGTATTCCGAGGGGAGCCATGTTACCGTATCGACAATTGCTGATTGTTTTCATTTTCCTGTCCGTCCTTGTACCGGCCATATCCTCCCATGCGGATGAAGAAACAGAGGATCTGATTGACATTGCAGAAGGCAAGGGAAAGATCATCGCGATAATCGAGGGGAAACAATCCGTTTCCCTTGATCTTCAATCAAAGGAAGAGGTGTCTTGGAGTGAAACAAGAGGCCATTTAGCTGCGGTCTTGACAAATGAACGGTTTTTGGTGATATCCGAATCATCCTCTTTCTGGCAGATAATGCCGCTGCGATTAAAAAATTCAGAAAAGCCTGTTGTGACCTTATCCCCTTATCTTGCACTATTGGTAACCGGGGATCGTGCAATCGGATTTGATGCGAAGACCAATCAATTTATTGAAACCCGGCTCCCGGTTCATGATGAACTGATCGCAGCAGAAGCCGACAAATACGTTGCCGTGGTTGTAACCTCCGGCCGGGCATTGGGATTGGCCGTTAAATCACCCGCCTTCTCTGAGATCAGACTGCACGTCCGTGAGTCCGTCAATAAGATAAAACTCACATCAGGCAAGGTAACAGTCCACACCTCTGATCGGTTTCTGACTTACAGCGCCAAGGAAGGTGGGTGGAATGAACATAGATTTTAATAGTTCCCGGAAGATGGATCGCAGGTAGATAAAAACAAGCCTGCACTATGAAATTACGGGGCCAAGGGCTCCTGTTTTTTGCTGCCCGGCCATTTCATCTATTTCCAAACCCGTTTCTGATTCCAAGGTATCCAACTCCGGTATAGGGGTTTCAGATAAGCCAGAACTTTGTTCACACGGTTCATCTTTGGCAGAGACCTTGAATACACTGATCATATCCCTTAATTTTAAAGACAAATCAGACAACCCCATTGCGTTCTGATTCATCTGTGTGCATCGTTTGGACATACTTTCCGCCACGGAATTAACGCTTAGGATATCTTGTGCAACTTCCGAAGAAACCTGAGAACCGCATGTGATTTATGGCGTTTTTGGGAAATAAAACACTTAATTTTTCGGCAAACAAACGTTGAAGAATTGGCCTATGCTTGAGTTAAAGATTACCCAGAGCCTTACTCCAGTAACGCCAGTACCCCCTGAACCCCAATTTTTTCAACAGCAGATGTTTCCAGTATGGTACCGGCACCGGCGAGTTTCAGGAACCGTTCTGAGCGCTCGATATCTCCCCCATCAAGATCCGTCTTGGAGATGATGCCGACCACCTCTTTTTTAAACATGGTGGCAAATTTAGGCGGAAAGATGCTGACACGGGCAGTGGCATCCTGGACAAAGCCGATGATGTCGGCCTTGGCAGCAGAGACCATGAGGGCGGAATAAAACCTGCGGTTTTCGGCAAATTCACCGGGCGTATCCACCACCATGCCGTTGTACTTCACAGCCTGGGTTTTGAGATAGGTGATGTCCTGGCCGTGGAGGGCCTGGGTCAGTGAGGTTTTGCCGCAGCCTGATTTACCGATGAACATTATTTTTTTCATTTTACTTTTCACCTTGGGGTTAGGGAAAAACCGGTTTCCACGGAAAAGGGAGAGAGGAAACTCCGAGGAAACCGGTTGGTGCACAACCTTATTAAAGGGTGATCAGATATATTCTTTGAGCAGCTCCGGTGATGCGGATGGGATGACCACCCGGTTAACCAGCATACCTGATTCTTTTATAGTTTCGCAGGCAGCATCCACTGCCGCATTCACCGCTGCGGTGTCCCCGTTGACCAGCATAAAGCCTTTACCGCCGATAGCCATGGAGACATGGACCCGAAGCAGGACCACATCGGCTGATTTGACAGCCGCATCAGCCGCTTCAATGATGGGAGTTGCGGAAAAGGTTTCAACGATCCCAAGGGATCTGTGGTTACGCCCTGTGAGATCCGCATTTCCGGAAATGGCAACGAATACCTGAGGATCCACGTTGGGAATGTTCAGGGCTTCGATGAGAAAGCCTGATGCTTCAATTTTGCCTGCATCCAGGGCAGCGCTGACGGAAGAAACCGAGCCGCCGATGATAATGAGAAACTTGCCGGAGCAGATGGTTCTGGCGACCAGCGGGGTAACGTCGGCTGCCTTGAGCATGGCATCCTGGGCCTGGTATCCAGCGGCAATGCTGGACAACTCTAAAATTCCAATGGCATTGGACATGTTTATTCCTTATTTTGATATTCTGATGGTGCTATTCCGGCGGCGTCTATCCGGATATTGATACATTTCTCATCCACCCGTGTTACAATCCCGTTCGCAGGGGAATGGATCTCGCTGCCCAGGGCTTCGCCCATGGTGGCAATCTTCTGCCCCTTTTCCACCCGGTCTCCTTTTGAAACAACCGGTGTTGCAGGCCCGCCGATATGCTGCTGCAGGGGCAGGCTTAAGGATTCAGGGGAAAGGTTGTGGCCTGTAAGATCACCCGTATCCGGGAAACGGTTCAGATCCAGCATGGTTTTCAAGCGCCGTGACGGAGTCTTCCTGAACTGTGCCAGCGGATGTCCCTGGTTGGACAGGGGGCCATTGTATTTAGCCTTCTGTGCCAATGCCTGTTTCCTGTTGTTGATACAGACCTGGGAGGGATAAAGCCCTTCGGGACAGGAGACAAAGGAACACAGGTTGCACTGGCAGCAGTAGAGGGTATGTGTCACAGGCTCCGCAGGTCGATCCCCGGAATGATGAAAGATCAGGGAACGCATGGCCTTGTGGGGCTGGATGGGGTGGCCCAGCAGATATCTCGGGCAAAGCTCGGTGCAGAAGGTACACTGATCGCAGGCAGATTTGCCGATACGGTTTACCCGCTCTTCCGAGGCCATGTCCGTATATTTTTTGATCAGGACATGGTCTTTGGGCAGAACGATGAGGGCTGCCGTGGTTTTGGTCACCACGCTATCCATATCCGTGACAATCGTTCCCATCATGGGGCCGCCCTCAATGACCGCGTAATCAGCCAGAGTCGGGCGGGCATAGGCCAGGAGTTCGGCAAAACTGATGCCGATGGGCACCTCAAGGGTATGCCGGTTTTCAACATCTCCTGCCAGGTTGATAAACTTGGTGATCACGGGGCCCTCTGAGCCGATGTTGACCAATGACTCCACATTGTTGACCACGATCCCCTGGGAAATGGGGAGTTCCCCCGGCGGCACAATGGTCCCGGTAGTTTCCCGTATCAGGGTAATTTCATCCCCTGCCGGATAAAAATCATCCACCCGGCAGATCTCCACATCAGACGGTAAACAGCCCGCCAGCATATCAATCAGGGCCGTGTGCTTTTTCTTGATGCCGATAATGCCTTTCGGTGCCTCAACTGCGCTCATCACCATCCCAAGACCTTTGAAAAAAGCCTCGGTCCGGTGGAGAAGGAGCTGCTTGTCCTTATGCAGCAGAGGTTCACATTCCGCTGCATTGACCAGCACGGTATGGGCGGTAGCCCCAACCTTTACATGGGTGGGAAATCCCGCACCGCCAGCACCCACCACGCCCTTTTCCTTAATCAGGTTCTGTAAATCCATAGTATAATCTTTTATTGGTCTTCCCAGTTGGCCGGATAGGTAACAAAGATAAACTTTGCGTAGTCAGGCACAGAAAACTGGATGGTGGTGTTCTTGGGGATAAAAATAATTTCTCCCTGGTTTGCCGTAACCTTGCGGCCGTCCACGATGATGCTCAGGCTGCCCTCAAGCACCACATCCACCTCATCATAGTTCAGGGTCCAGTCAAAGGTGGTCTCTTTCATCTCCATGACCCCGCAGCCCAGACGCGGACTTTCTTCAACGGTCAGTACATCGGTAAGACCGACCCTGTCACCTGCCTTGCCCGTATCAAAGGGCTCGGGCTTTACCGTGGCGGTTTTGATGGCCATGACACCGCTTGCGGCATCCACCTGGCGTTCAAAACTTTTACCGGCAACCGCATTATCCGCCATATGACGCGCCAGCACTTCCCGGACAATGGCTTCCAGTTTTACATTATCAACATCCATTACAGATTCTCCTTTGCAAGCTGATCAGGCCTATTCTTCAGAGGCGGCCCGTTGAGGCAGAATACCTTCCACATCAGTGTGAGGTCTTGGAATCACATGGATGCTGACCAGTTCCCCTACCCTTTCTGCCGCAGCAGCACCGGCATCAGTGGCCGCCTTTACAGCGCCGACATCCCCGCGTACAATAACCGTTACCAGACCTGAACCGACCTCTTGCCTGCCAACCAGTTCCACGTTGGCAGCCTTTACCATTGCATCTGCCGCTTCAATAGCCCCTACAAACCCTCTTGTCTCAATCATTCCCAATGCACTCATCGTATTTTTTCTCCTTGCTCAATGTTCAATTTTTATTTGGTTTCTTCGATTCTCTTTAAGACCTTTAATGTAACATCCCGAATCATTCCGGGATCACTAAGGTTAAATTCCGTTTTCAGCAGCAGAACAACTTTTCTGCCAAGTTCTTCCCGGCTGTCCTCCGTTGCCGAGACTTTGGTTTCAGCCAGGTTTTTGCTTTTACCCGCCTGGACCGAGTTTCCATAAACAATGGAAATCCCGCGGTTCCTTGCCGCATCCCTGGCACCAGGCGACAGGATATGTTCCGGCCCCACCTGTAGAATGCCTTTATCCGCCAGGATAAATTCTTCAAGGTTATGGGGTCCGATTAATTTTTTCTTCATTTATATCTCCTTGCATCCGTCAATAGTATTTAAAGGGCATAGTGCCCGGATCGTGTCCGGGTCAGGACTGGGAAGAACAAGCCGGTCAACCAGCTCTTTTCCCAGAGTCCCGCAAGCAGAATTCACTGCCTCTTCCACCGATGCCACGTTTCCGCCTACCACCAGATAAGATTTTCCGTTTATGCCGTTG
Organism: Desulfobacteraceae bacterium; assembly: GCA_003354055.1. The sequence continues at coordinate 7,233 of PIVQ01000081.1, forward strand.
GCCACGGCCAACCTTGCCAGGACTACCCCGGCCTGTTTAACGGCAGCATCAGCCGCTGCAATCCCTGCCACGGCACGCCGGCTTTCCACAAGCCCCATTGCCATGCCGGAGGTCAAAGGAGTCTGCTTGCCAAGGGCGAAAATCACCTCCGGGCTGACCCGTTGTAAAATACGTATATCCGCAGGACCGGGATAAGATTCCCGGGCTGCATTCAGTGCCTCTTCCACATTGGCCTGAAGACCTGCAACCTGGATCATATACCGTCCGGAGCAGATGCTGGTGCCCCGGATGAGCGAAACATCCGCAGCCTTGAGCATCCTGTCCATGATACCGACCCCCTGAACAATGGTCCGGGTTTCAACAAGTCCCAGGGTTTCCATGGCTTAGTCTTCCTCTTCCCGGACTTCCATCTCGTCGATGATGCCCACAATGGCGGCATCCACGGGCGCATCCGCATGCTGAACCGTTTTCCGGGCAGAACTGCCCAACGCCACAAGAACGTTTTCTCCTATGCCTGCCCCCACCTGATCAACAGCCACAAGACTGTCCCGGGCTCCGGGATTCACCGGGTCATTCGGCACAACAATCATAAATTTCAAACCGTTCAGACTCTCTTCCTTACGGGTAGCCCATACATTTCCCACTACTTTTCCCACGATCATTTTTAAGCCTTCCTTTTCCCGGCAACGCTGCCGGTGATAATTCGGATGCTGTTTTCCCTGGCCATATCCGCGGCAAGGGCAGTTACCAGACACCCGGGCCCGGTAATAATTTCAGTTACGCCTATGGCTGACAGTTCGGTGACAACCCTTTCCGTAACCAGACGGTCATGGATAGTCCTTGAATGTCCGCAGCCCGATTGGAACCGGCACAGCCCGAACCCGGCCAGGGTCTCTTCATAACCTCTGTACAATTGAAACAGGGCCGGCGGTGCCGTGTCCTTGAATTCATAATAGTCAAAGGCCAGGACCTCGATCTTCTGCCCCTGCATGAGAAGGGACAGGACCAGCCCCGGTATCCTGCCGGCAGTTCGTCCTAAGGCCAGATCGGCCATTTCCTTAAGGCAGAGACGGGGCAGGATGATCCGTTCATATGCCGCATCCACAATGTCCTGAGCAGTAACCTGATCCTTATGTTCCATGAACACGGGACAGGCAGCTGTTGGCAATAACCGGGCAAGTTTTTTTTTATCCACCCTGTCCTGCTCTGCCAGAATCAGATATCTTGGCCCGGTTGAAACCTGCGACTGTTGGACAGACATCTGATTATTCAAGCCGGATTCAGCCAGAACCTTCCGGACGATCTCCTCAATTAATTGGACAGACGGCATGGTTCCTCCGTTTCCGGGATCACGATCCTGCACCGGGTGTTGCTGTCACAGCCGCAGCCGTTGGCCTCATCCGCATCAATGTGCAGCGCCAGACGGAACTCCGGATGAACCCGGACCAGAACGTCCCGGAAGACGGCCGGGCGTTGACCATCCATATTGACACAGACCAGCTGCCGGTCTTCGACATTCAATTTTGCGGCATCTTCCGGGGACATGTGAATGTGGCGGCCGGCAACGATCACTCCCTGTTCCAGGCCGATAATTTTCTTTGTGGAGGCCAGGACAATACCGGGGGTTCCCTGGATATCTCCGGACTGGCGGATGGGCACCCGGATGCCTAAGGTTCTTGCATCGGTCAGGGAAATCTCCACCTGGGAGGCTTCCCGGGCAGGGCCAAGCACCGCCACATTGTCCATCACGCCCTTGGGACCGATGAGTCTGACCCTTTCTTTGCACAGATACTGGCCGGGCTGGGACAATTCTCTCATCGGGGTCAGGTCGGAACCAAACAGTTCCAGGGCATCGGCCCTGGACAGATGAACATGCCTGGCCGACATCTCCACGGGAATGGCATCGTCTGCTTCCCCTGTAAGCCGGGCCATCACCTGACCCACAATTTCATCCAAATTTATCTCTTGCATTACGCTTATCCCTTTGCTGCCAAACCGGGTTTTACTTTAGACGACGGGCCGTACAGCCCGGCCCGTTCTCTTACCATCATGATATACAGGGCAGAACTCATCCGGTTCAAAGCGGTGAGAATATCCGGCCGCAGTACTTCGAATTCCCGGTGAAAGGCTCTTACTCCTGCAGTTTCCGCCTCCCGAACCAGGCTTCTTAAAAAATTGAGGCCCAGAAGAGAGGTTCCCATGTCTGCGGACGGTGTAATATGCTTAACCCCATAGGCTTTTTTAGGATTATGAGAATGCTCCCGAAGCTGGTCCGAGGTCAGCCCAAGGGCTGAGGCTTTTTCCAGGGGACTATCCAGCACATCCGCCTTCATGATCTGTCGCACCCAGTCCAGAATCTCATCCAGCTCCCGCACCATCCCGTCCAGCCCCTTTTCCAGGGCACCGGCCTGGACCATGAGAACGGCGGACTGAAAACTATCCAGCCGCCCCCGGAATACGATCCGATCATGATCCTTTGCCACCAGAAGGTCCCCCTTAAGATGGGTCATGAATTCAGGCTTTGCCTCAAAACATCCCCCGTCCAGGGCTGACACATACTTAGGTTTGACCGGAACGGGCAGGTCTCGTATCCGGCCTGATACCGAATCAGATCCGGCACCGGCTTTTGCTTTAGCAGCCTCCCCGGCCGTCACGACTGCTATCCTCCGTTCACTCAGAAATCCCCTGGCAGAAGGGGTTAGGATCTGCCCTTCCGCCAAGGTAAACCGGTCAACCGGATTGTTCCTGAAAAGGGATCGCAAGGATGCCTCGGTGACAACTCTCATTTAATCTTATTCCTGAACCTGGGGAAGGATCAGTTCAACATCACCGTGGGGACGGGGAATGACGTGGATGCTGACCAATTCTCCAACCCGTTCGGCAGCGGCTGCTCCTGCATCAGTGGCAGCTTTCACAGCGCCCACATCACCTCTTACAATCACGGTGACTAGCCCTGCACCCACTTGGGTTTTCCCGACAAGCTTTACATTGGCCGCTTTGACCATGGCATCTGCTGCTTCCACAGCTCCGACAAATCCTCTTGTTTCAATCATTCCCAATGCGCTTAATGATGACATTTTCTCTCTCCTTAAATTAATTAGTTAGACGTATGGTTTCTTGCATTAAATCTTTGGTTTGGTTACATTTTTTCCAGCTGGGCCAACACCATCCGGGTGATCTGCTCGACCTCGGCTGCCATATCCGTTTCCGCGCAGGCTGCGGGGGCGTTCTCCGGCATAACGCCTGTATCATAGGCAACATACCGGATGTTAAACAGATGCTGGGGTCCGACATTATCCGATGTTGAACTACCGCCCACAGTACCGCACCCCAGGGTGAATGAGGGGGGCAGAAACGTTGATATTCCCACGGCTCCCTGGGTAGAAGGAGTATTGACCAAAAGACGGGAGACCGGCTTTTTCAGGGCAAATTCCCGGATAACGGCATCGTTATTTGAGTGAATGGCCAGGGAATGGCCGATGCCGCCGTTCTTCAGGAGTTTAAAACAGAGCTCGCAAGCTTCCTGCCAGTCCTCAGCCGTATAAAATCCGAGGAGGGCAGTGAGTTTTTCCTTGGAAAAGGGAAACCCTTGGCCTATGCCTTTCTCCCGGTAGACCAAAAGAAGGGTGCCCGTCGGGATGCTGATACCGGCAAGCTCCGCAATATAGGCGGCACTTTTCCCGACAATGGCCGGGTTCATGGAGCCGTCGGGACGTTCCATTACCGGTTTCACCTTCACGACCTCATCCTCGTTCAGGAAATAACCGCCCCGGGCTGCAAGCTCCCGGACCACGGTATCTGCCACAATATTTTCAGTGACAATGGCCTGTTCCGAGGCGCAGACCGTTCCGTTATCAAAAGTCTTACTCTGGATAATCCGGTCCAGAGCCTTAGGGATATCTGCGGATCGTTCGATAAAGGCCGGAACATTACCGGCCCCCACACCCAGGGCTGGTGTGCCTGAGCTGTAGGCCGCCTTAACCATGGCAGGTCCGCCCGTGGCCAGGATAAGATCGGCCTTTTTCATGAGTTCTGCCGTGCCTTGGATGGTAGGAATGCTCATCATGGTTGTAAGATCTGCAGGGGCGCCCTGGGAGATTAATGCCACTTGGATAATTTCCACGGTGCGGCGGATGCAATTGGCCGCAGAAGGATGAGGACTGAACACAATGGCGTTCCCGGCCTTGATTGCAATCATTGCCTTGTACAGGGTGGTGGAGGTGGGATTTGTGGACGGAATCAGAGCTGCAATCACACCGGCGGGTGTTGCAATTTCCAGAAGTTTTTTCTCCTTGTCCTCTTTGACAATCCCGATGGTCTTCATGGGGGAGATATGTTCGTACAGAGATTTTGTGGCCAGGTAATTTTTGGCCTGCTTGTCCTCCCATTTCCCGAATCCCGTATCTTCCACAGCCATTTTGGCCAATTCTTCGGCATGGGCTTCCCCTGCCCCGGCAATGGCCTGGGTCAGGGCATCGACCTTCTCCTGGGACAGGCCGGATAAAAAACCCTGAGCCTTTCGGGCACCCCTGACCAGGGCTCGTGCCTCCTGGATGGATAGTAAATCTTTATCTACCATAATTAATCGTTATCCTTATATCTGTGCCGGTCGTTAACCGGTTTTATTTTTCTTGTGCCTTTAAAAATGCGCGGATTTTTTTGATCAGTTCCTTCTTCCTGGCAAACTTGACCTGTTCCGGTGTCATGGGAAATTGCGTTCCAGAACCTGGTTCTGCGATCAGGGATCGGGCCAGTTTCCTTAAATGCACCACCCGCATCCGTGACAGTTTTGACGGATCGAGAAGCGCAGGTGCCGGCACTTCAGGTTTCGACAACTCCCGGGCAATAGCCGGGACTTCAGTTTCGGCATCAGCCGGCTGACAGGCGCAGGAATCAGGCCCACACACAAGGGCAGGGATTCCCTCCCCCGTTCTGCCGATAACCGTATAAGACTGAACCTGACCCAGCCGTTCTGCAGCAGATCTTGCCGCTTCCACTCCGGCTTTAACGGAAGAGATATCCCCCTGGAGCTTTACTGTGACCAGGCCCCGGCCAATGAATTCCAGACCGGTAAGGGTGACATCGGCGGACTTCACAGCCGTGTCCGCAGCCTCCAGGGCAGGCACCAGTCCCATGGTTTCAACCAGGCCCAACGCAAGGGTGTCCATCCTAATACCTCATGGGGTTATCTGCCACGGAATGGACGGCCTCGGCAAAGGCATCACAGGCAGCCATACAGGCAGACTGGCTGCCGGTAAGCAGACCGCCGCCAAAGTTAGTTTCAGACGGCGGGCCGAAAAAAGCGGCCATGGATACATCCGCGGCCTTCATGGCCACATCCAGGGCATAGATGGATTCAATGGGCGGGGCAATAAGATAGGCCAACGCCTCTCCCTCCGGGATGCCTGCGGTCTCGGACAGATAGGAACCTGTCCTTGAAATGCAATGGGCAAAATAGGCAATGGAATCATCTTCATTGGCTGAATAAAAACAGGCATCGTTTTCAACATAATCAACCGCCGCATCAATCCCGCTTTTAACCTCAGCCGGGGTAGGACCGGACATGATACCGATGAACTCCCCTGCAAGCTTGGTATTGGCGTTGTCTGCCCCACCGTAAAAAGACTTGGCATATGCCACTGAGACCTCAGCCTTTTTGGTGGCCTCGTCCAGAGCCGCATATCCCACATCATCGCAGTCTGTAGTTAAAAGTCCCAGGCTTCTGTGGGTCGGGTCCAGCTTCAATTCTTTGGCCATGTCCGGGTTGACATTGGGAATCAACCGGATACTCAATACCTGTGCGCGTAGTGCATCACCTTTCATTGGGTCTCTCCTATAATTTGAGTTCCAGGCCACTGGCCTTTTGATCGAGCATTTTTTTGATGACTTCGGCAATATGGGCACCGGCTTCCACCGCAGGGGTGCCGCCTCTGTGGATATTGGAAATCACGGTACGATTGGCTTCGGGCATGGTGGTAGAGGCCTTGTAGGCCATGTAGCAGGACATGCTTTCTCCGGTGGCAAGGCCCGGACGCTCACCGATGAGCAATACGGTAACCTCAGGGGTCAGCAACTCGCCGACGGCATCCATTGACGGTACCCGGCCGTACTTGAGAAAGAATGGGTTACCCGCATCAATACCGTAACCCTTTAAGCCCTGGACAATAGATTTAAATGCATCTGCGGCATTGGCCTCCACGGCAGTTGAACTCAGGCCGTCGGCAATAAAAATCTGAACTTGGGGCTGGGGTTTGCAGATCTCCTTGAGACGCTGTGCAGCTTCAGGAGAAAGTTTCCTGCCAAGATCCGGACGGGTGAGAAACTCATCCTTGTCCTTGCAGCAGGAAAGCACGGTTTCAAGCCCGAGACTCTGTACAAATTCATCGGACACATTTGAGAACACCGCGTCCATGGCCACGGCATGATCGGCCCGGAACCTGAGTAACGACCTTGTAAGGGGTCTTGGGCCTGCACGCCAGATGCCAACCCGTGCCGGGGTGGTTTTCTTGAGTTTGAGATAGATCGCAGGGTTTGCCGCATCAGGCACCAGGAGTTCGGTTTTCAGGTCAACCTCGGTAAGGTCTGGCAAATCATTGTCACTTAGGCCGGCAGTTATGACCGGGACAGTCGTTGCGGCCGGGGCAACAGGAACGGATGCGCTGTCGGCGGTATGAGCAGACGCCATGTCTCCCATGACCTCTTGAATAATCTGTTTTATCTTATCTTCTGAAATCACTATGAATCTCCTTCGCCTATTTAATAAAGATTGAGGCATCACCGGCCCGACTGCTTAATCTGCCGTTTTCCCGCAGTCCCATTTTTTCAAGCCAGGCTGCAAATTCCCTTGTCGGGTTCAGGTTGAGGGTTTCTCTAAGGGTGGATGCATCATGATAGCCTGTGCACTGGTAGTTAAGCATGATGTCGTCGCCCTGGGGAACCCCCATGAAATAGGTGCAGCCGGCAGCAGCCAGGAGCACGGCCAGGTTTTCAATATCATTCTGGTCTGCCTTCATGTGGTTGGTGTAACAGGCATCGACGCCCATAGGCAGGCCGGAAAGCTTGCCCATGAAATGGTCTTCAAGCCCGGCCCGGATTACCTGTTTGCTGTCGTAGAGGTATTCGGGTCCGATGAACCCGACAACGGTGTTGACCAGAAAGGGGGAAAAATTCTTGGCAAATCCGTAGCACCTGGCTTCCATTGTCACCTGGTCCACCCCATGGTGGGCTTCGGAAGAGAGTTCCGATCCCTGGCCGGTCTCAAAGTAAAGTACGTTGGGTCCGGTTGAGGTGCCCTCTTTAAGGACCAGGTCCCGTGCCTCGGCCACAAGCTTACCGGTAAGTCCGAATGCGGTATTCCCCTTCTCACTACCGGCAATACTCTGGAAGATTAAGTCGGCTGGCGCCCCCTTGCGGATGGCCTCCATCTGGGTCGTCATATGGGCCAGTACACAGGTCTGGGTAGGAATCTCATAGGTTTCTTTGATGTCCTGGAAGAGCCTGAGAATGGCAGACACTGAATCGGCTGTATCATTGACCGGGTTCAGGCCGATGACGGCATCTCCCACCCCGTAGCTTAAGCCCTCAAAGGTGGAGATGCGGATACCGTCCAAATCATCCGTAGTATGGTTGGGCTGGAGCCGGAAGCCCAGGGTCCCCTCTTCACCGATGGTGGTGTTGCAATGGGCAGTCACCCGGATTTTTTTGGCGGCATAGATCAGGTCCAGGTTGGACATGAGTTTGGCCACACCTGCAATCATTTCCGAAGTCAGGCCACGGGAGATACGACGGATGTCGCAGGCGTCTGTCTCATTGCTGACCAGCCATTCCCTGAATTCCGCCATCGTCCAATTCTTAATTGTCTCATAGACCCGCTCGTTGACCTGGTCCTGAATAATCCGGGTCACCTCGTCTTCCTCATAGGGTACGGCCGGATTATTTCTAAGATCGCCCAAAGTGAGATTGCTTAAGACCTCCTTGGCCGCAATCATCTCGGTAACGGAACCTGCCGCAACACCGGCCAGCTGGTCTCCGGATTTTTCTTCGTTCGCCTTTGCCATGACGTCATTAACATCATTGAACGCGTAAAGGGTTCCAAACAACTTTGTTTTAAGTCTCATTTTGTTTTCCTTATTTAATAGCCGAAGACCAGTGTCTTTACGATAACGGGCACGACCCTGCCGTTGGCAAGACCTTTGCCGATATCGATGTAGTCACCGTTTTCAACCTTAATTGTGTCGATACAGATCACCTGTTTCTTCTGACCCAGCCGGGCCCGCAATGCCTGACCCAGAGCCTTTGCCAGATCGTTTTCCACCACAATGGTCAAGGGAGCCGCCAGATGCATCACACGATCCATGCCGGTGATGATACTTTTAGCCAGCGTCTGGATCTCATCGAATCCCGGCGCGACGGGTCCGGTAAATGCCAGGGCCGGCATCTGATTTTCCCCCTGAAGGTCAAACCATGCCACTTTTTTCTCTATGATCACGGCCCATTGGTTCAGACCGGCCGCCTCATCTTCAGGTGACAGCTTTAAAACCGGAACATTTAGAAGGGGAAGGACGTCATCGGTAAAGGTCACCGTGGAGCCGCTAATATCCGTGGTATGGGATCCTGCCCCCACCACTGTGGCCCTGATGGTTTCCTTTGCCGCAATTACCGGCACCTCCCTGACAAGGGCTGAATTTGAAATAGCTTGACCCAGAAACAGACCCAGATCGCCAAAGGCAAACATATCGGACGGTGCCGTTGCTGTAATACAGTCAGCAACTCCGCCGGAAAAAGTCAGGTAGTCAATGGGGGAGTCCAGAGCCAGGGTCTTGTCCGTGGCCATAGCTTCCAGATCCGGGGTGGCCGAAACAATCCCCAAAGCCTGGACCAGAATATCTGCCATGGCCGATGCCAGGGTCTGAATCTGGTCCGGCGTCATCACACGGCCCTGTTCCAGGGGAATCCCCAGAGTGCCTGCAAGATGACGGATCTTTTTCGATGCATAGGCGACAGTGCCCTTTTTATCGGAAAATTTAACCAGGCGTCCCCCGATATCCAGACAGGCCGTATCCCTGACCTCTCCATTGTGGAAGACCGCAATATTGGTGGTACCACCGCCGATGTCCAGGTTGGCCACCGCAGCCCCGCGGGTTTTAGATTCTGCATGGGCGTGGGCTCCCTTCCCGGCAATGATCCCTTCCAGAGCGGGGCCGGCTGTGGCCACTACAAATTCTCCGGCCAAACCGGACAGGGTATTCAGAACCTGGGCGGCATTTGATTTACGGGCGGTTTCTCCGGTGATGATGACGGCACCGGTACCGACCTGCGCTGGTGTCACCCCAGCCCGTTCATACTCGGTTTCCACAAGACGCCTGACCCCTTTTCCGTCAATCTCACTGGCGGAAATCAAAGGGGTATAATGGATCTCACTTCTGTGGATGACCCGCTTGTCCATGATCCTGATTCTGGGGACGGAAACCATGGAGGCCATATTTTCGATACGGATCTCACTGAACACCAGCTGAGTGGTGGAAGTGCCGATATCAATGCCCACACTTAAAATGGTTTCTTTCACGCTATTCATCTCCCTTTACCCCTGTTGACAAGGGTTCCGGCGGCTAATCCGCCATAAAAAAAAGCCTTAGATGCGGATGATATAGCTCTCCCGCATCTAAGGCTTCGTTGCCTTATTACTTTCCTGTACCCCGTTGTACAGGCGTCTGTTACAAATTGTCAGGACCGGTTGTCCGGTCCTTCGTGTTTTGGCCTGCCCCCGATTGAAGGGAAGGCCTATTCCGGATCAGACTGGTGCAGTCAGATCCTGATTAAACTGGTACAGTCGAACCCTTGGTTAGACCGGGACGGTCGAACCTTGCTCATGGAAAAAATCAAACAATACCTTGGTGCCGTTTTCCCCGGATTCCACGGTGAGGTTTCCCCCGAGTTTATCAGAGACAAGCTGCTGGACGATTCTGCGTCCCAAAGAGCCCACATGGCTGGCCTGGTCCTCATCATACCCCACACCATCATCAATGATGGCAATATTGGAATAGGTTTCCCCCCGGTGGATCTCCACCCTGATATGCCCCTTGTCCCTGCCCACAAATGCGTACTTAACGCAGTTTTGAATCAACTCGTTAACCACAAGGGCTATGGAGGTGGCAGTGTCCGAATTTGTTTTAATGGAGTCCCCGCCGA
>PIVQ01000676.1 GCA_003354055.1 Desulfobacteraceae bacterium
CGGAGTCGTTCATAATAGGGAATGGCCATTATAAAATTGGTCAGTGCCATAATCATCTGGACCATGGCGGCATTCAGCGCGGCAAAGGCGGCATTGAATGCCAGGAAATCCCCGGTTTCTAAATTATCGCCAGTTTCCCACAGGATCATCCAGGCGAAAATAATCATCAGGGAAAAGAGCAGGAAATTGTTTATAAACGTTGCCATCACATTCTGAACCATACCGGTTTTAAAGGCCAGTTTTTTCTGGCGGCTGAAATCACGGGCCCAAACGGCAAAGGCATTGTCTTCAGCCCCGCTGACCCGCAGTTTTGTGACTGCGCTCAAAAACTGCATGACACTGCTTGCGATCCGTCCTTCGATACGCGTCTGCTGCCGGATATATTTGAGTTGCCACAGCGACAGACTGAAAATCACCAGCCCTCCGAAAATCAAAAGCCCTGATGCCACCAAGCCCAAGGTTGTGTGGTAATAAAAAAGCAGGAACAGGTTAAAACTGGCAAACAGGCTGCTGATAATGGTGGTAACCACAGGTCCCGACACCATCTGGCGAATCATGGTAAGCCCCATGGCCCGGTTCGTCAGATCTCCGGTTTCATACTCCCGGAAAAACGGGATGGACAGCCGCAAAAGCCTGTCCCAGAGTGCCGACTCAAGCGCATAGTGAAGCCGGTTCTCCACCCGGAGCAGACTGACGTTCCGGGTGATTTCAAACAGGAGGGTGGTAATGGCAAAACCGGCCACAATGGCGGCAATCCCCCATATCCTGATCCGGTCGGCACTGGGAATGATGTCACTGAACACCAGGCCTGTGGCCAAAGGGGTGATCAGACTTAAAAGACCGATGACCACGGCCAGAATCAAGACCCACTTTAAATCCTTTCCGCATCCCTTCAGGCCGAATTTGACAAGGTCAAGCCCGGTCAGGGCCCGGTCAGGGAATGACCGGTAAAACGTATAGGCTGTAGTGGCTATATTTTCTGCGGTTTTCGCTGTGATTTTTTCAGACTTGCCGGTTTCGGGATCAACCCTTTCGTATGCAGTGGCTGACACTGGCAGCAGTGCTACGGGCAGGTCGCCTTCGGACGAGAATCCCACCAGAGGCCCCAGGTCCTGTTGCCACCAGTTTTCAGGCAATACGACTTTCCGGATGTTGAAACCGGAAGCCCGGGCGATGTCTTCCACGGTGAGTATAGACGGCGCAGCCTCCTCTGCCGCCTTCTTTGGCTCGGAAACGGACAGGCCCAATTGCCGCCCCACCCGGCTGCAGGCAGAGACAAGTGCATCGTCAAAATCGGTTTTCCCAGCATAGCCACTGCCGTCATCCATAATGGATGCCAGGCGGTTCAATCCGTCCTGCCGGGCACGACGCTGCTGTTCCCCCTTTTCCGCCAGGAGGTTATAGACGTCGGCCGCCTTCAGACCGATGTTGAGAAACATGATCTGAAAAATACGGTCGTAAAAGTCTTCCAGGGATGCCCAGACAAGATCCCGGGCCACGGCATCCTGTGTTGCAACCGTCCGGATTAAAGATCCCTTGAGCATCAATAGCCAGCTATACCGTGACAGGGGCAGCAGCATTTTAGAGGGAACAATATCCTCGGTACCGATAAAAAGCCCGCGTTTCTCCCGGTATTCAATCCATAGCCCTCCCTTTACAGGACAGATGATGATATCCAGGTCCGTCTTGGTTTCCTCCCCGGTTTCAAGCAGCAGATCGGGCCGGGGAAAGGGAACGATATCCTTGGTCAGGCCCTTTGAAAGGCCCTCTGTCCACCGATCAATACAGCCTGCAATCTCCCGGCTGTACTCGGCTGACTGTCCCAGTTCCTTCAGGCGGTCAAGGTCCAGGCGCGCCGCCCTTGTACCGGGATATCCCACGGCCTGGAATCCCTGCCCCATTCCATAGGCGTCAAGATCCATACCGAAAAGAAGATCCTCAACACCTGCGCTGAAAAAATGCTCCTTGGGGCCTGAGATTTTCCCGTCCTCAAGCTGAACCGCAAAGATCTCGGCACTTCCGGACAGGATACACCAGACTTGGGTGTTACCTTCCAACAGCACAGGAGAATTCCCGCTGGTCTCAAATTGGGTTCCCTCTTTTTCAAATATTTCTGTGATCAGTGCCATTTTCAGCTCTCAATCAGGCGCCGGTACTGCCCGTCCTGGTCAATCAACTCCTGGTGCATGCCCCGCTGGACCACCTTTCCCCTGTCCAGTACGATGATTTCATCGCAATCCCGTATAGTGGAAAGCCTGTGGGCTACGATGAGGCAGGTGCATCCACGGCGCCGCAACGCCATGTCGATTTCCTTTTCCGTTTCAGGATCCAGGGCGGATGTGGCTTCATCCAGAATCAGCAATGTCGGGTTGTTGACCAGGGCTCTTGCGATTTCCAGTCTCTGACACTGACCGCCGGAAAAATTTTTTCCTCCCTCTGCCACTTCACCGTCATAGGCATTCGGCCGGGTGGTGATATCTTCATGGATAGCGGCATCCTTACCGGCCCTGACAATGTCGGTATCGGCAACGGCAGTGTTCCACATGTTCAGATTGCCACGAACCGTGCCGGAAAAAAGAAAGATATCCTGGTCCACATAGGATAGGGAGTTCAGCATCACAGGTCTTGGGATCGCCTGCCGGGGCCGGCCGTCAAAAAGGATGTCCCCCTCCCAGGGCACAAAAAGACCGCAGATCAGCTTGGCAATGGTGGATTTGCCTGATCCGGAGGTCCCCACAAGGGCCACCCGGGCACCGGGGGTGACGTCCAGACAAAAATTTTCCACCAGGGGAGGTTCCAGCCGGCTGTAGCCGAAGGTAAGGTTTTTAATTGATAGTTCTCCGGTCAGTTTAACCTGCCTCGTTCCCCGCTGTTTTCCGAGACGCTTAGCCTGTGTATCGTCCTCGTCTTTGTCTCCGTACTGGGTGTCCTGCTCATAGGCGAGCACATCATCCAGGCGGTTCATATCCGCAATGGCCTCCTGGAACTGAGACCCCAGATTAACCATCTGCTGCACCGGCTCCATGAAACGGGTCATCAGGCTCTGGAATGCCACCAGCATGCCCATGGTCATATAACCGTCCATGACCCGCAATGCGCCAAACCCCAGTATGGCCGCAGTATTGAGCAGGCCCAGCATCACCGGAATCGGGGTGAGCAGGTTGGTCCACCAGAGCAGTTTCTGCTGGGCATTAAATGTTTTGGCCTGGTACCCGGCCCAGCGACTGAAGAAATCAGCCTCTGACCCGCTGGCCTTAATCGTTTCAATCAGGCTCAGCCCGTTCATGGCAGTACCTGTCAACTTGCCCCGCTCCTGCAGTACCTGCTGGCTCAGATCTGTTCTTTTACGTGACACAAAAGAGAGAAATAAAAAATTTAAGGCGGCAATGGAAACGCCGATCCCGGTAAGCACCGGGTCATAGTAGACCATCAGCACGAGGTAAAAGGTGATGGTTAAAAGGCTTAAGGCGGTGGTGGCAAAGTCTCCGGACAGGAGCATGGCCACCCGGTCGTTAATCTGGACCCGGGATGAAATTTCTCCGGCATACCGCTGGGTAAAAAAAACGTAGGGAAGCCGCAGCACATGGTGGAAAAACCGGGTCGATGATCCCACGGCCAGCTTGACCTGCTGCCGCAGAAGGCTGGTTTCCTTCAACCAGGTTAAAATTGCCTGTAGCACAAGGGTAAACAGCATGCCCAGCAGCATGGGTTTGAGCCAGTAGGTTTTCTCTCCCACAAGGATATCATCCACGAATACTTTGGAAAACACCGGGATGATAAATCCGGGGATCACAAGCCCCAGACCGGCCAGTACGGCAAAGGAAAAACCGGTTTTAAGATTCGTAAGACGACCTTTAAGGGCCCGAAACATGCCCGGCTTCCGCCCCCCCCTTTTAAAGGTCTTGTCCGGCACTATGGACAGAACCACACCGGTAAAGGCATCATCCAGTTCCTTGAAACTTATAACCCGTGGGCCTGTGGCCGGATCGTTGAGAAACACCTTATTGCCCCGGATGCCCTCCAGCACCACAAAATG
>PIVQ01001495.1 GCA_003354055.1 Desulfobacteraceae bacterium
GCAAGGCAAGGTTGTCGGCATAGATTTTGCCCCTCAAATGATTGAAAGATCAAAACAGACGGTTACAAAGGCAGGATTGATAGACAGAGACATTGTCCTTAGTGTCGCAGATTTGGGGAAGTCTCATCTTCCGGCAGTTTTAGCAGATGTTGTGATATCAAACTGTGTTATCAACCTATGCCCCGACAAAGATGATGTGTATAAAGAAGCCTTTCGCATCCTAAAGCCCGGAGGGAGACTCGCTATCTCGGATGTTGTTTTTACGGATGGCATCAATCCTGAGCTGCGGGAGCGTTTCTGTTCAAACTGGGCTGGATGTTTGGGAGGGGCAACTGCAGAAGAGAACTACTGGCAGATAGTGAAAAATTCGGGTTTTACCAAGATTAATATTGTGGCTCGTCATACGCTCACTCCAGAAGAATTAGAAGCAATGGCTTGTTGCCCTGGTCAAGATTTTACTCCACCTCCGGACCAGGGAGATCGTGTCCTCGTGGAAGGAAAAGTGGATAGTGTAAAATTTACAGCTATAAGGCCAATGGGTTGAATTTATAAGGTATATTTAATTTCCCCCTGTTTGATTCACATCTGTATTTGGATCAGCAATTCTCAATATGGAATCATATAAACCCTAATCGATTAGAGGGACCAAGGTGGTATTGATAGCGAGAACAGTCATCAGCGAGAACAGCGAGAGCAGCAGGTGGTGAACCTTCGGTTATCAAATTATTAGTGGAAAGCAGGTGTTGCCGGGCAACAATGAATGGCGCGCGAAGCGCACCCATAACTGTTCTCGCCGTTCCAGCTGTTCTCGCAGCTCTCGCTTTTTCGATAGAATCTCATATTGAGAATTGCTGTATTTGGATACGTAAGGATCGGCTCCAAAATTACTTGATCTTTTGTTTCCAAAATACCCAGTCTTTTAAGGGGTTTTGGAAACAAGTTTCTGCCCTTTAGGGTATTTAGATCAAGTTATTTTGTAACGATT
>PIVQ01001496.1 GCA_003354055.1 Desulfobacteraceae bacterium
GGAGCAATACCGTTTTTCTCATAGTAGTCCTGAAGAACTTTAATCAGCTGCCAATGTTCGTCGTTCAGGTCATCAATACCTTCCTGACCTTTTACATAATCTACCCACTCGTCACAATATAAATTGTAATCAAGAAGGAAGCCATCTTCATCTATTTCGAAAGTCTTTCCATTAAATTCAACTGTTGCCATTTACCAATTCCTCCTAAAAAAAAAGTTTTTTTCTTACTTATCATTTCAGACGTACTGTCTTCACTTCAATGCTCACTTTGATAATTGAAAACTAAACATATCTCAGCAATGTATACTTGTCAACAAAGAATCAATCCAGTTTTGCAAAAAAATCAATGTATCTGAACCTATAGGTTTTAATACTCTTTCGGCGTCTGGTTAATCTCTTCAAGTGTAAAGACAGGACCGTCTTTACAGACCAGTTCCTTGCCGATATTACACCGGCCGCACATGCCGATACCGCACTTCATCCTGTTCTCAAGGGACATGATGATCTGCTGGGAGTTATACCCGAGTTTGGTCAGGGCAGGCTAGGTAAATTTGATCATGATTGGAGGTCGGCAAATGATAGGATAGGTGTTTTCATCTGCCTTGGGCGCATTTTCTTCCACGATCGTTGGAACAAAGCCTGTGTGGTACTTCCAGTCGGGATCGTCAGTACCGTCAACCGTAATGTGCATGTTGATGTCATCACGTTTTTCCCACTCGAACAGCTCTTCTCTGTAGAGAAGCATACCGGGGGACCTTGCTCCGTATACCACGTCAATGTTCCCAAACTTGGACCGGTTGGCCGGATCCAGCATATAAATGATGGACGACCGCAGGGTGGTAAATGCAAATCCGCCGCCGATAATAACCACGTTTTTGCCTTCAAGTTTATCCCAGGGATACCAGTTGCCCATGGGGCCTCTGATACCCATAATATCTCCCACCTTCATGTTGTGAAGATGAGAGGTAACAACACCGGTTCTGAA
>PIVQ01001497.1 GCA_003354055.1 Desulfobacteraceae bacterium
CTGGCCGGGATCGACCCGGATATCCCGGTGATCCTGATCACGGCCCACGGGGATATTTCCATGGCCGTGGAGGCGATCAGAAACGGGGCCTATGATTTCTTAGAAAAACCCTTTGAGCCTGAAAGAATACTGGATTCAGTCCAGCGGGCAGTTGAAAAACGGAAACTTATCATGGAAAACCGGGAGTTGCGCAGCCAGCTGACCGCGGCCCAGGGCCTGGATGCCAGGCTGGTGGGTGCCAATCCCAGAATGCGGGCCTTAAAACAACAGATCATGGGTCTTGCCCCCACCGAGGCCTCGATAATGATCCTCGGCGAAACCGGCACCGGAAAAGAGGTCGTGGCTCGCTGCCTCCATGACTGGAGCAAGCGGAAAAACGAACCCTTCCTGGCCGTGAACTGCGCTGCAATCCCTTCCACCATGGCGGAAAGCGAATTATTCGGGTATGAGGCCGGTGCCTTTACCGGCGCCAGGCAGCGGCACCGGGGGAAACTGGAAGCGGCCTCCGGCGGCACCCTGTTTCTGGACGAACTTTCCAGCATGCCCCTTGAAATCCAGGGCAAACTCCTCCGGGCCCTTGAAAGCCGCAGGGTCACCCGCCTGGGCTCCAATACGCCAAAGCCCCTTGACTTCCGCCTGATCACCGCCATGAACATCACCCCGGATGAGGCCATCGACTCGGAGAAGTTGAGAAAAGACCTTTACTACCGGCTCAACACCATGGAGCTGACCATACCGGCACTGCGGGAACGCAAGGACGATATATCCAGCCTGTTTTCCCTGTTTCTGGAACGTGCCGCGGAGATGTACGACTGCAGGCCCGACATGCCCGGACCGGCCGGTTACACAGCCCTCATGGCCCATGACTGGCCCGGCAATGTCCGGGAACTCAAAAGTGTTGCCGAACGCTATGTCCTGTCCAACCTGGCCCGGGAGGAGCGGCTGTCGAAACTGCTGGCCCCGGATACCAGTGCCGAAGAAGGT
>PIVQ01000677.1 GCA_003354055.1 Desulfobacteraceae bacterium
GGCCCCTTGCTGATTCATATCGCCAAAAATAGAATAAGGTACAGTTGAATCTGTAGACACACCAAGTTTTGCATGATTGTGATGAGGACCTTCTCCCCCTGTAAGGCCAATACTTTTTCCATCCCAATTACCAGAAGTCGCAATTTGAACCGGACCCGGCTTGTTTAAATCTTTCTGCCAACATCCGATTTCTGTTGACTCTGTTGTGGAATAAATTTTAGGGTGCGCCCACCAACTCGCTACTCGAAGGGGTACTCCTGCAAGCTTTGCAGAGACTAATTGCCAAGGCGGAACATGCAGGTCTGAAGGTTTAGAAATCAGTTCTACACCACAGGAGAGCTTGGTTTTAGTGCAGGTTGTACTCGAAGATTCTTCCCCCAGGCTTTTCACCAGTTTTTGAACAGCCTTTGGTCCACCATTTAGAACGATTTGCGGATTCGTGGGATCTGTTACAACGCTTGAATTTTTCATCGCTTTTAAGACGCTAATGAGATCGTCCTGATTTAGCTTGAGTGCAAAAAAATGCTGGCTGACTTCAACGTCATCATCTTTTACACAGCCCAGAGTATTCCCATCTGTCTTGCGCGGATACTTTTTACTTCCGGAAGCCGGCCAGGATGGTGTGGAGACTTGCATAACAAAACCTTCACCATCTTCATTCCAGGCAAGCATACCTTTTGAGTGTCCCCAAGGAGCACTACAGGCTTTCTCACACCCATGAATCGGAGGATCGTCATAAAACTGATCATTCCAAATCAGGTAGTAGTAAGAATTATTATATATCTGGTCGAATGTTGCACCGAGGGGATCCGTCAGAGTTGTACCAACACAGCCGGTTCCTTTCTGGAGGGATGGCTGCTCACTGCTCGCATAAACATACTGTTGACTAAAGTACTCATAGTCTTTCACCTGACCACCAAAGATACATTGTCTCTTTGACCCATCCCCGCATCCAGGGAAGGAACCAGCATTGAATTTAAAGATAAACCACCAATCAACGGGTTGTCCTTGAGCCAGAAGAGGTGTAGGCGCTTTTTTGTTATTCATCTTCCCTCACTTTGTTATGTTGTTAATCTTAATATAGGAAATTACCTGAGCAATCGGGACTGCTGAACTCAGTTCCTTGTTATCAATCATAAGCGTTTTTAATAATACGTTTTTTATTTGTTCTCATCTTTATTCTGGCTATCTTGAAAATAGCCTTCAGGCCAAGGATGGCCAAAGCCCTACCTGAAAGGGGTAGGCAACCACCCATGCCCTCCAATTCTTGTTCTCCAATACTTCAAGTGGAATGACCGTCCATGGGTAGCCGCCACCAAGACAGCCGCGTCGATAGCGCCGTTTAGTCTTTTTTGCTGAAGTAATCATAAAATATATCCACCGTTGTGTATTGAAACGTTTCCGGGGATACGGCACAATACACCTTCTCTCTCTCTGGTTTGCAAAGACCTTCTTGTGTGGGTTTAACAAATTCGGTCCCCTTTTTATCTGTGCATTTATCCATGTATGTCCCATTCTTGTACTTTGGTGATATTTGTTCACAGTCCTTAAAATATTCCTGTTTACCCGTCTGGTCGGCATAACAGGGGACACTCAGAAATAAGGCCATTACAAGGCCTGCCTTCAATATAATTTAAAAATGCATAAACATGGCTACACCCTCCTTTGAATTTAGTTAACTGAATCTTATTTTAACCCGGGACGCAGTCTGCGATCCCGGGACCGGTAGGCTTAAAAATGCTAAACCATCCAGGTGAAACAGAGGTGATCAGTTCACTATTCCAAGCATCTCACCATACGGTTTGATTTTAACAACCAGTCATTTGCTAATTTTAAATTCTTTTCCACGCCAATACCCCGACAATAAAAATAGCCCATTGTAAAGTGTGCTTCTTCGTAGTTATTCTGAGCTGATTTTTCATACCATTCCAAAGCTTTTGTGAAATCGTGTGGTATCAGCTGACCTTCATCGTAGATCTTTGCCACTCTGTACTGAACCTCTGCATTGCCATCCTTTGCCTGCTTGAGCAGATCCTGGAAAAGTTCGTCATATGCAACTTCTTCAAGTGTATTATTCTTTTGTTTGTAAAACGTGATTTTCGCCTGATTTGGCTTTTGGGCTCGTTTGGTCTTCCGATACCAATCGTTTGCCATAAGAGCATCTTGCTGAACACCGATTCCATTATCATACATCACGCCCATGTGATGCATTGCCTGGGAATGCCCCAGATTAATGGCAGTTGATAGATGTAAAAGACCAAGTTCAATGTCATAGTATTGTAATTCATTGTCAGTGTAAATCAGGCCAAGATAGTAGTGCGCATCAGGATTGTTTTGCTTTGCAAGTTTTGTCAGAATTGGCATAGCTGCATCAGCATTTTTCTCTCCAAAATAATAATCAATTGCTTTTAGCAATTCTGATGACGCTTCAGACTGGGGGTTGACACTCGGTGCCTTATCCATTTCTTGCTCTAAAGCTTGCTCAATCAGGAGTTCGGTATCTGCTTGATAATTTGTATCCTTAGAGCCTGAATCACAGACTGTAAATACAAGGCTTAGCAAAAGCAACACAGATGTTGATTTAAAAAGATTCTTCATATTTTGCATGACAAAAAGAAAGCTCCTATCCAATATAGTCTTTTGCGATTCTCAACCAAGAAATCACCGGACTGATTTAGTGCTGCGCTTTTTAGGCGCTTAATCAGGTCTGGTGGATTGATTTGTTATAGATTTTTTATATTTTAAATTTATAATTCCAGTATCTATTGTTATTAGATTCTTTCCAAAGGATCTATGATCAAATGAAGATGTATATTTTAATGTTAGGAAATTTTCATTGAAATTAAAAAGTTCATAATCCATTAATGCATGATGATCTGGCTGATGATAAAAATTGTCCTTAATTTTTAAATGAAAATCGATAATCCAATCTCTTTGACCAGTGAATGTCGGACTTTCAATGTATAATCCAAAACGGCCAGTTGATACAAAATGAACTGAATCGTTATCGTATTCGATTTTTACTATATTTTCGTTTAATTGTTTTTCATGCCATTCTTTTTCTTTATTTTCAGTGAATTCTTTTTTCACGGCTATTTCTGCATTGCAATTTGCAAAAGGCATTAAAACAAAAAGTAGTATTCCAAAATTCATTAATATTTTTTTCATTTTTATTCCTTAACGTTAAGGGTAACGGGCAGCAAGGGTTTCCAATGAAATTAGTTGAAAGTACTACTGTTCCAAAGTTGTTGCAATATTTAATAAAAACCAGACCCTTGATGTCCGGTTCACCCGTTGGTTATATTGATATTAGCAACCTTTCATATGATTCTTTTTCCATTTCAACAATCTCAACAGTTAACAATATAGGTGGGAAATCAACTTTTTTTAGACATGATAATACTAATTTCGATAATGCTTTTTTCTGCTCTAAGTTCCGCCCAAATAAAATTTTTACAGTAACGTGGACAAATGCTTTTTTAAAAGAGCCTGCTTGATAACTATCAAATGCAATAGACCGAGTTTTTATATCATCCTCTACAAACAAACCTGACTTTAAGGCACCCTGATATACAGCATTTAACATTTGTATTGGTTTTACAGAATCTTCTATTTCCTTTGAATATTCAATAATACAATGAGGCATGTCATTTTTCCTTTAAAAGTTCGTGGCGCCGGTCCAGTCCCTTGTTCAGGCGCCCAAGCGCCCGGGCAAGGGACTGGACGTAGTCAGCACCGCATTCACGACGGCGCAGCCGCCGTGAATTTTAAAAATAACCGGTCACACCCGGTTTATTTTTGTTGTTGGAATCAAGTAGGGTATTCCCCGATTTTTAAGCGACAGAATCTTTTACATTAAAATTTTAATCTTCCCTTTTTAGCTTTTCATTTGTAGCGCTATTAAATCTAACCACTGATATGGTTGACACTTGTCAATAGATAATAACATCCCCTGGCCTCTTTCTTTTAATGTCAAATTCAAGAAGATCTTACTCCTTTTAAAATTTTATTGTCGGGGACGGTGTCATC
>PIVQ01000082.1 GCA_003354055.1 Desulfobacteraceae bacterium
AGATCTCCTTGGAAATCATAGAAAGTTCATCCTGAACCGGAGTTTTCTCCATCCGCGCTTTCCACTGAGCAATTGACGGTCGGCCTGAAGTTGATTTTTTCTCCCACCTTTTTTTCAGCTTGTCCGGTGAAAACAGATTCTCTAATCGGTCATTCATGAATTACTTTCAGTTTAAAGGTTAGCTTTTGAACAATACCGTAACAATTGGGTAAAATCAAACGGTACTTCAGAATATAGCAAATCCTGTGCCACCCTCAAAACCTTATGTTTTAGGGGATAATTACCATATCAGGAGGCCATAAGTGCCAACAAACTTGCCGAATTTTAGTTTTTTTTAAAATACTACCAATGAACTTGGCAAATTCCTGCCCTTGAAACACTTTCGCAACAACCAAGATACAAGTCTGCAACAACTAAGATACAAGTTTGTTCCTTAGTTCCTCTATAGTTCCAGAGTACAAACAGATCATTAACAGAAACAATTAAGAGTAAAAAAACGTACCGGATATATCTGCGTTTGCCCTGGTCTGTTATACTTTATCTTTTCAAATTATGGCGGATATGCCATAATAATAGCTTGAATATTAATAGAATAACAGTGGTGAAGCTTTGATACCCTTTGTAACCCGACTGGCCAGACAGGCCGGTCAAATCTGTCTAAATGAACAGACAAAACTGACCTCCGGTGACGTAGCATTTAAAAATCCCAAAGACCTGGTTACGGTGACAGACAAGAATGTTGAGGCCTTCCTTGTTAAAGAACTTATGCATGCCTATCCGGACCATGGTATTCTTGGCGAAGAAACCGGTGTAAAGCAAAGCGAGTCGTCTTACCGGTGGATCATTGATCCCATTGACGGGACCACCTCTTTTGTTCACAACCAGCCGTTTTACGGCGTAAGTATCGCCCTTGAAAAAGCCGGAGAGCTGATTCTCGGTGTGGTTTATGCACCAGTACTTGACCAAATGTTTTATGCAGAAAAGGGAAAAGGGGCGTTTTTAAACAATACCCCCATCCGGGTTTCGAATACAAGCGCACTTGACCAGGCAGTCATGGCCACGGGATTCGCCTGCCTCAGAGATGGCGGGCCCGACAACAACCTTACTCATTTTAACCATATTGTTCCTCAGCTTCGTGACATCCGCCGGTACGGGTCTGCAGCCCTTGACCTCTGTTATACCGCCTGCGGTAGATTAGACGGATACTGGGAAATGAACCTTAACATCTACGACGTTGCTGCAGGGGTTGTCATACTAAGAGAAGCCTGCGGCAGGGTCAGTGATTTCTCAGGAGACAAATATTTTCCGGAAAAAGGTATTGCTGCAGCCAACACCCTTCTTCACCCCCAATTAATCGACAACATAAAAGATTAACCCTCAGGTATGGCTATGTATATAATTTTCAGCATAATTTTCGTTTTAAGTCTTGCAGGCGGTGCTGCCTGGAGTTATATAAACAACCTGGCGGTTTTTGAAACCCTGGTCAGCATGACGGTAGCCGGATTCATCGGATCCAGCATTATCGCTATGATTTTTTCCTATCTTTATTTTTACCAGAAAGAGACGGATAAGGAAAAAGTCCAGCGTTTGCAGGAGGAAATTAATGAAATTAAAGACATCAAAAGAATAGAACAATGAATATTCAATGGTACCCCGGCCATATGCTGGAAACAAAAAATAAACTGAGAGATTCCATTTCCAAGGTGGATGCCATTCTGGAGATTCTGGATGCACGATTACCTGTTGCCAGTGCGAATCCATTTGTCGACAAATTAGGACAAGGCAAGACAAGGTTAAAGGTTCTCAATAAAACTGACCTTGCAGATCCTGATACAACCCGGGCATGGCTGGATTACTTTAAAACGGACCAGAACATCCGCGCCATTGCCATCTGCGGTACCCAGGCCGGGCAGGCGGCCCAGGCCCTGAGTGATTGCGTATCCCAGATCCAGCGAAACAAAGCCAGAAAGGCCAAGGTTATGGTGGTGGGCATCCCGAATACGGGAAAGTCCACGATTTTAAATACCCTGGCCGGAAAAAAAGTGGCTAAAACAGGTAATGTGCCGGCAATCACCCGCCATCAACAGCGGACAAGCCTTAAAAATAATATTGATATCTACGATACCCCGGGCATTTTATGGCCGGTGATCGAACCCAAGGAGAGAGCTCTGATTCTGGCCGCCTCAGGTGCGATTTCAGATACCGCAATTGACTACTATGAAATTGCTTTTTTTGCAGGAAACCTGCTTCTCGAACGGTATCCGGATAACCTTCTTGCAAGGTACAATTTTCTTGACCTTCTGCCCCGGGATGCGTCTGAACTCATAGAGGCCATCGGCAAGGCCAGGGGATGCCTGAAAAAAGGCGGAGTGATCAATTATCAAAAAGCCTCTGAACTGATGATTCGGGATCTTCGGTCCGGTAAAATCGGCCAGATCAGTTTTGAAACCCCAAAGGATATTGAATCGACCAATGAGACCAGCCAAGACAGCTAAGCAAAGGTTCGGGGCCACTGCATTTTTCTTTGCCCTTGTTACAATTTTTCTGGTTCAACCTAGCCTTGCCGCAATTGAGCCACTGGCCCCCCTGAAAGCTCATTCCAGTCAATGTGTTTCAATTGTAAGGGCGCTTGAACGTTCCCATTTCACAGGAAAAAAAATGGACACCACCATGTCCGCACAGGTGTTTGACCGGTATCTCAAACATTTGGATCCCGGCAAGCATCTGCTGACCCGGGCTGACATGGATGAATTCGAACCCTTTCGCTTTTTAATGCATCGGTCGGTAAAAAGAGGGGATCTAGGCCCTGCCTATGAAATTTTCAATCGATACCAGGTTAGGTCATCCCAAAGGCTCAACTATATCCTGGAATCGATCAAAACCTGGGAAACGGATATGGATTTCACTAAAGATGAGACCATTGTCATTGACAATGAGATCCGGTCGTTTGTTCCGGAATCCTCCGACCTGTTCCCATTGTGGAAAAAAGAATTAAAAAACCATATCATCACCCTGAAAATAGACGGTCAGGACAATGGGAAGATCAGCGAAACCCTTGAAAAAATATACACAAACCGCCTGGCTCGCCTGGCTCAGACCCATACAAGGGATGTGTTTCAACTGTTTATGAATGCAGTCACATCCTCTTTTGATCCCCATACCCAGTATTTTCCGCCCAGAGCATCTGAGGATTTTGATATTCATATGAGTCTTTCTCTGGAAGGCATCGGGGCGGTACTTCAGAATGAATACGAATACACCAAGGTGGTCCGTATCATTCCCAAAGGCCCTGCAGACAAATCCCATCTGCTGATGCCCGGGGATAAAATCATCGGTGTGGGCCAGGGCAAGGACGGAGAAATAAAAGACACCATAGGCCAGCGCATTGATGATGTGGTAAAATTAATCCGGGGACCGAAAGATACCTATGTCAGGCTTAAAATCATCCCAGCCAAAAAGGCCGGTGCCACCAACACCATCAGTATCAGACGGGACAAGGTGAAGCTGGAAGAACAATCAGCTCAAAAAAAGGTAATATCTGTTACCACAGATGGGCAAACCTTTAAAATAGGCATCATAGAGATACCGAATTTCTATATTGATTTTGCAGCCTACCACCGTGGAGAAGAGGATTACAAGAGCACCAGTAAAGATGTTGAAAAACTCTTAATTGAGCTTGAAAAAGAAAACATTGACGGGCTTATCGTGGATCTGCGGGACAACGGCGGCGGCTCACTTAAGGAGGCCAATGATTTAACCGGACTTTTTCTTAAGTCAGGTCCCACGGTTCAGATTAAAACCAAAAACCGAATTTCAAGGTTGTACGACCAGGACCCTGCCATTGCCTATACAGGTCCCTTGGTGGTCTTAATGAACAGGATGAGTGCCTCCGCCTCTGAAATTTTTGCAGGGGCCATTAAAGATTATAACCGGGGTCTCATTGTGGGCACCCGCAGCTTCGGCAAGGGCACGGTTCAGGAACTCAAACCACTGGGAGACGGCCGACTTAAATTGACCTCTGCCAAATTTTACAGGGTATCCGGAAAAAGTACCCAGCACAAAGGAATCGAACCGGATATTTTGTTTCCAAGGCTATATAAGGTAAAGCATACTGGAGAGAGTGCCCTTGACGGCGCACTGCTCTGGGACAGAATCATGACCACCCGTTACAATGCCTATCGTCCCATGGCTCCGTTGCTTCCACTCTTGTCCGACCGGTATACCCAGCGGGCAGCCCAGGCTCCGGGCATGATCTATCTGAAAAAGAGAATTGACATGGCCAATGCCCTTGGCGACCTTGATACTCTGTCGCTAAACCTTGCGGACAGGAAAGCATTGGACCGCAGTCAGGCAGACCAGGAACTGGACCTTGAAAACGACTTCCGCAAGAAAAATGGAGAGGCCCCCCTGGCATCTTTAGATGAGACAAGCCCGAAAATAAAAGAGTTTAAGGAAATCCTTCTGGAACAAACCCAATACCTGGCAGCCGATTTTATTGATAAAAGCCGGGAACTTGGATATTACTGGTAGGATAACCCATATAACCCAACATGAATTTAAAGGAGAGTAACATGGCTAGAGCCAGCGCAAGGCATATACTTGTAGAGAGTGAAGATTTTTGCAAAGAATTGATTGAAAAAATAAAAGACGGCACCGATTTCGGTGAATTGGCGAAAGAGCACTCCAAATGCCCTTCAGGAGCCAACGGGGGAGATCTTGGCGAGTTTGGCCCAGGCCAGATGGTACCTGAATTTGACACCGTTGTATTCAACGAAAGTGTTGGTGAGCCCCATGGTCCTGTAAAAACCGATTTTGGCTTTCATATCGTTGAAGTCACAAACCGCACTGAATAAGTCTATTGTCCCCCTGTCAGTTACCTGCTGACAGGGGGCAGTTCTCTACACATCATGTTTTCAAACAAAAAAATCATAAAAAGGGTCGCCCTGTACCTAACGGCATCGGTTATTGCTCTGGTACTCGTGTCCCCCTATCTCATCGAGCCTTTGATCAACTCAAGGCTTCTTAAATCCAGATTATCCACAGAGATTGAAAAGATGTCAGGGGTCACCATTGAGCCGGATACAATCGAATTCATGCTATTTCCCCTCCTGGGTATCCGTTTTCTGGATTTTGAGCATGCATTTAATGACCAGGTTCGTCTGAACATTGACCGCGTTGAAGTTGATCTCGACCTAATCGATTTATTCAACCGTCAAATCTCAGTTGAAAAGATTCAAGTGGAAGGTCCCAGGTTCATATACACGCCATCCGAAAACGGCACCTCCTCCCTTCCAGATCTGGAAGATAGGACCCCGTTTCAATTTAAAATTCCAAAAGATGCAGTTAATCAATTATTTGCCCTTTTTCCAGACAGCCAGGATGATCTTGAAATAACGGTGAAGCAGGCCAAAACCGACTATTTTGACACCATGGATGCCCAATTCCTGATATTTAAGGACAACCGCGCCATGGTATTCAGTTCCAAGATCAAAGGGATAAATCTTAACCGGGGACAGTTGCCGGAGTTTGACCGTCTGACCCAGGGTATGGTTCAGGGAATCCAGGTGAAAGAGATGGCTTTAAATCTTCGTCTGGACCGTACTAACACCCTTTACGGAAATGTCCAGGTGACGGCGCCGGGTGTCCGGGTTTCCCAAATTCCTGATAAGCCCCTGTCCGCCAAGGCATTGAATTTGAACTTTTCCCTTTCAAAAAACCTGATATCAGCACAACTGGCTCCGGCTAAGTTCACCTATCCCAAGGCAGAGCTCGGTATTGAGTTCGAGAATAACTATAAGGCTAAGCATTCCGCCATCACCTTTACCGGTAATAAGGTAGATATCTCCCAGGCCAGAGAGGTCTGCCTGCCCCTTTTAAAGGGAAACGACGTGGTTGATATCCTGTTCGACATCCTCAGGGCAGGTATAACCGAAGAGATTACCGTGGGGTTTGAGGCCAAGTCTCTTGCCGAGCTCTTTGACGGAGAAAATCTCGTTTTGAAAGGATCTGCCTCATCTGCCCGTGTTAAAATTCCTGAAGTGCCTCTGACTGCAGAAAATGTTTATGGAAGTGCAACTGTGAAGAAGGGTATTCTTCACGTGAAGGCGAAGAAAGGCAGGGCCGCCGGCACCTCCATCACCGGGGGCAATATAGAAGTCGACCTGCTTCAGGATAATGAGGTGCCTTTTAAGGGCAGATTTACCTTGAAAGCAGACCTTGAAAAACTCCCCCAGACCCTAATCTCCCTGCTGCCGGATACAGAGCTTGCAAAAGAACTGACACAGGTGAGCAAGATTTCAGGGCAGGCAGATGCCGTACTGGCGCTTAATATGTCCATGGGTAAAGAGGAACTGGATGTTCGGGTATGGGCCAAGAACATCAATGCAAAGGGTAGATATGACCGCATTCCTTTGCCGATACATATTCAGGAAGGATCGTTCTCCTATGAAGAGGACATCGTCATGGTCAGCGACATATCAGGAACGCTGGGTGCAAGCCAGGTCAAAGGTCTTGATGCCCGAATCGTTATTTCCGAGACACTGAACCTGGATATAAAAAAGGCAACTGCCCTTCTCAGCCTTGAAGACCTTGTTCCCTGGATGAAGTCTAACCCGACTGTAATCGCACTTATACACCCGGCCAAAGAACTGAAGGGTACACTTGCCCTTGAACAGATCGTTCTGGAAGGCCCCATGTTCAGTCCGGATCAATGGAAATTCTCTATCCAGGGTTCAGGGGACAATATAGGCATAGGGTATGGAAAAGACCGTTTTTCGATCCAGAAGGTTTCTGGCCGGTTTGATGTAAACGAACAGACCATGAATGTCAGAGATCTTGAAGCCGAGGTCCTGGATATTTCCTGGCTTGAAGACATAGTTGACCCTGATCATCTTGCCAGCATCCGTATGCCCCTTCAGGTCATTGAAGGCAGTATCAAGGAACAAGAGGGGGAGGACTTTCTCCATGGTAAAATTGTTACCCCGGCAGGACCGCTGCTCTCCTTTGATCTGACGGGCAACTCCATTTCCGATATTGCTCCGGAATTAATTGTCCTTGAGGATCCGGATATCACCAATGTCATGATTATCCCCAACCCGGCCCCTGACAAACCCAGAATCAATTTTGAGGGCCGCCTCAACACCCTGACCCTGGAAAAGCTCTTTGTTCCAGGCTCGCCGCTTTACAAAAAACTGATTGCCTTGACAGCAGGCGATCCTATTATCGTTTCCACTGATTCAAACTCACAGTTACATGTAAAAACCGAGAGGCTGAACCTGGATGCATTTTTGGCAAACGATGATGAGTCAGATGCAGATGATGAGAAAAAGAATGGTCCAACTCGTCCTCTTCTGGCCCAGAAGAGTCTATTTTTAAAGGCTGATACCCTGATTTATCAAGATAAGGAAATAACAGAAGTAGACAGTAAGGTATCGTTTGACCCGGAAAAAACCCGGATTCAGATCCGGCATGCAGACCTCTGCGATTTAAGCGCCAGAGGATATGTTGATTTGTATCACGGCACAGACAATGATAAAGTTATTTCCGAATTTGACATTAAATCTTTAAAGCAAAAAGACATTTCCAATGTACTGGGTTGCCTTTTCGATACTGATAGTCTCATTGAGGGCCGGTATACCTTTGACAGTGTTCTTAAAAGTCAGGCGTCCCGGGATCTTATTCTCAACCGTCAGAACGGACATATGACCTTCAAAGCCGAGTCCGGGCGAATCTTTAAGGCCACCCTTCTTTCAAGAGTGCTGTCGGTTCTCAATATACTCGGTGATACCGATATCAAACAAGAGGGATTCGGGTATAAAACCTTTACTGTAGATGCAACGATAAAAGACAGTATTATTCATCTGGACAAGGTATATATTGATGCCGATAATATGGCCATTATTGCCAGCGGCTGGGTTGATGTGCTCAATGACCAACTTGAACTGACCTTTCTGGTGGCTCCCTTTAAAACTATTGATACCATCATTCAAAACATTCCGGTGGTCAATACGCTACTCAGCGGTCGCCTGATCTCATTTCCCGCCAAGGCTTCCGGCAAATTGTCCGACCCCACTGTGACCCCCCTTCACCCCTCTGCCGTAGGCAAAGGCATAGTCAACCTCTTCGGAGATCTGATCAAAGCTCCAGTGAGGCTTTTCGAAGGAGACAATCCTAAATGAGTGATCTGTTTTCGACTGATATCACCCTGCCCTACTCTGCCATCAATGCCAACGGAAAAATCAAAGCAGACTGGCTGTTAAACATATTCCAGGATGCAGCTTCACATCAATGTCATTCCTTAGGCATTTCAGGCTTTGATATGGCAAAAAAAAGACTCAAATGGGTGGTGTCCCAGTATGAAATCCATATCCATGATCATGTGGACTGGCTCACCCCTGTCCGACTTACGACCTCACGGGCGCCCTGGAAAAACCTATATGAAGTGCGTAAATTTTCCCTCACCTCAGAAGACGGAGCTTCCCTGGTTACTGCCATTGGCATATGGATATTAATCAAAGCGGACACAGGAAAACCGGTCCGCCTCAAACCCCATCTGCCCGAGGCGTTGATGCAGACAACAGCACAGGAGCCCAAACTTTTCAAACCGTCAGGGGAATTTGGAGAATTTCATCACGAAACTCTCATCCAGGTCGGTTTTCTGGATCTCGACCTGAACCAGCATGTCAACAACCGGGTCTATTTAAGATGGGCTGTTGAATCTCTTCCCGAACCCTATTGTTTTGACTATACACCGGTCCAATGTACGGTGTCGTACCTCAAGGCAGGGCTTTACGGCCATACGATTTTGAACCGTATCAGACTTGAGTTTACCCAAACCGGCCTGACAACCCATCATACCATCCTCAATGAAGCCACCATGGAAGAACTGGCACGCCTCTCTCTGAATTGGGAAAAATTATCATTAGCTAAACGATTGCCAGCCAATGAATTCTGAATCTTCAAAAGCCTTTAATCTGGCATTGGGTTATCTGGCAAGACGGTCAAAAACCATCAGGGAAATGAAACGCTATCTGGCCGGTAAGAATGTCCCCCCCGAATTAGCAGAAGAGGTCATAGATCGGCTCATCCAGGCAAAATACCTGAATGATAGGGCCTTTGCCATACAGTTTATAGAGAGCCGGGTCAGATACAAGCCAAAGTCCACCTATGCACTGGGATATGAGCTTCGGCAAAAAGGAATCCAGCCCAACCTGGCTGATGAGTTACTCGCCGGTTATGATGATAGTTCGCTTGCCTTCAAAGCTCTTGAATCAAAAAAGGGGCAGTGGCAGCATCTGGACGAAGACACCTGTCGAAAAAAACTAATGAACTATCTGAGATACCGCGGGTTTGACCATGGGGTCTGCCTGAATGCCTGGCAACATTTTCAAACGGGTACTAAGGAAAACAATATCTTTAGTTGAGAATTTTTTTTCCCAATTCATTACTTTATTTTCCCTTTTTGTGTTGATTCAATTTGATGACTTTCCTGGGCGTGGACGAAAATTTAAGGAAAATGTTTTATAACCGTCTGCGACAGCCGCGATTCTAAGGGTCTCCTTCTGACCAAATCTTAAAATATCAATCTACGGCACGATTACTGCAATATTCACAGACAAACCAATGTACACCCTTTATCACAAAAAAAAGGAAAATTGCTTATGGTTGGTCGAAAAAGAACGGTCGAAAGACGACGGAATAAACGGTACAAGGCAGTTGAAGGCGCATATGCAGCCGTCAGCCCCAACTCCCATAAGCTGGGCCAGATCATTGATATCAGCATGGGAGGTCTTTCTTTTAAATATATTGACACCTCCAACGGCTCACAGGAAAACGATCCCATGATGGGAGAAGATGCAATATTTTTGAGCAGTATGGGGTACTATGTGGGGGATCTTCCCTTTAACACGGTTTCAGACTATGAAGTCACCAATGCCCCGTCTTTCAGCTCTATGAAAGTCAGGAAACGGCATCTTCAGTTTACGGATCTTACATTTAAGCAATTATTTGACCTGGATTACTACCTGAGAAACAATGTATCCGAGCAGGTTGAACGGCTTCCGGACCAGTATCGCTCCTGATAGCTGATTCCATTGCTGGATTTTATATTTGCCCATGATCTGTATTGAACAGATCATGGGCTTGAAATTATTTTTTGCCTGATGCCCCGGGCTTTATAACAATCAGAGCCCGCTCCTTGATCTTCAGATATTGCTTAGCCAGTTCGGACAACTCCTGTGCAGTGATCCCTGAATATCCGGAAATCAAATGGTTGGCCCAATCCAGACGTTCCGGATAACGGAAAGAGTTACTCATTACCGAATTCAGCCAATATCCGTTATTCTGTCTGAGTACGGCAAGATGATTTAACAGCGGGGCTTTAACAAGTTCCAGTTCTTCACTGGTTACCCCGTTTTCAACCAGATCCCCGATCAAAGCGTTCACCTGCTCTACCACCATATCAACAGCCCCGGGAGACAGGTTCACCACCGCATTCATGACTCCATATCCCTCATAAATCAAAGAGGGCTGATTATATACATAGGGGGAATAGGATGCACCCAATGCTTCGCGAACGGTTTTCCTCAGCCGCTCTGAAAACACTCTGGACAATACGGATAGTTTACGGGTCTGCATGATATCCCAGAAATCATCGGTTAAAAATGAAACTCTGATCATGCCTTTGTCAAGTTTCGTATCAAGCGTATACACCTGTTTCTCCCCCCTGGGAAAATCAGGTCCGCCGGACAGAGGCATTTTTTTTGACGGAACCCTGCGATCGGTCATGGCACCCATATAAGTTTTGCCAAGCGCAACCATTTCATCGGAGTTAAAGTCACCCACAAGAGAAACTTCAAGGGGTCCGGATTCAAAGGCAGGTCTGAGCCATGAGGCAATAAGATCCATTGAAATGCCGTTAACCTGATCAGGTTTCTTAAGTCCGAAGCGGGGATCGCCGTCTGCCAGGAACCTACTTCCCTCAATCCGCATGATGCCGTCCGGTATCCGTTTTAATTCATCATAGCGTTGGCGGTACCGTATCTTGGCCAGATCCAGGCTTTTTTCCCTGAAACCGGGGTCATTAAAATAGGTATAGAGCAATTGAAATACCAGTTCCGCCTCCTCAGGGGGGGCTGTGCCTTCAATAGCAAAATAGGTATCATCGATCTTAAACCCGAAGTTTACCTCTTTTCCGGCAAGGGCAATGTCCAGCTGTTCCAGATCCATGCTCCCAAACCCGCTCTGTCCCACGGCAGACTCAATAAGTTGCGCCGCACCGTACAAAGATTCAGGTATCCCGGCCCGGCCGGTTCCAAAAACGGCTTTAAAGGCAAACTCGCCTTTTTTAAAATCTGTTGGCTTGAGGTTCATACGGATATGATTGGCAAGATCAACCTGGCGAATCCCCAGATTTTTTACATTTTCATTGGCTTTAACAGTAGTTCTCTGTTGCTCCGGCACCAAAAGATAGGGAAAAGCCTTGGTTTCTGCCAGGTGATACGGCATTACCGATGAATCCTGACTTTTTTCAAAAATCCGGGCGATCCTTGTTTCGGGTTCTGTTTTTATGGCAGCATTGCCGGTAACCAGCAAAAGTCTTTGATTCCCTGGCCATGAGGCTTTAAACGCAGCATTTACCTCATCCAGTGTCAGGGCTGAAATATGGGGGTTAAGTATATCCCTGTTTTGTTCCGGTGATAAAAACAGTCCCTTCCGGTTCACGGCATGGAGCAGTTTCTGGGCAATTGCACGGCTTTTCCGGGTTGTTGCACCAGCGACATCGCCATCCAGTGATGAGAGCACATCGGCTTTGACCCGGGAAAGTTCCTCGGGTAAAAAACCAAATTCAAGAGCCTGACGAAGTGAGGTATCAAGCTGACCCAGGCTGGATTCCCAGTTTTCAGGATCACATGAGGCCTGAACCGCTGCAATGGTCAATTGCCTAAGATACGTACCTGAATAGACTGAGGCAGATGAAAAATCCGCAGACTGTTCTCTCACCATCCTGGACAACCTGTTCTGGAAGATAAGATCCCCGATGTACTGAGTGGTCTTCTCCTTCAGACGGCCAACGGTTTCAGGCTTAAAGGAATCATGGATAATTCGTTCTATCGTAACTTCCGTGTTACCGGCTTCAGGTTCATAATGATAAAAGACCTTTGTTCCCTGATGCGGCGTCCAGGAAATATCCGGAACCGTCATGGGCTTTTCGGATCTGGGCATAAGTGAAGAAAACGTTTCACGAATAATAGACTCAGTCATCTGAATATCCA
Organism: Desulfobacteraceae bacterium; assembly: GCA_003354055.1. Next base: position 12,273 of record PIVQ01000082.1, read on the forward strand.
TGTCCCCGACAATAACCAGAGCCAGATTATCAGGTCGGTACCACTGGTCGTAAAAGTCTTTCAGCAATTTTCGGTCAGCGTTTTCAAGGACTTTTGCCGTGCCGATGGGCAAACGCCCGGCAAGCAGAGATCCGGGCAATTCAAAGGCCAGTTCCTTTTTAAAGGTGCGAAAGGATACGGAATCCCGTTCCCGTTTTTCAGCCAGGACGACACCACGCTCCCGATCCACCTCTGACTCTAAAAGCAGGGCACCGCCGGCATAATCCTTGATCACCACAAAGGCATCTTCAAGATGCTTTTTATCCCCTTTCGGCAGACTTAAATCATAAACCGTGCTGTAAAACGAAGTCCTGGCATTGGCATCCGCCCCGAAATCCATACCAATGGATTGAAAATAGGTAATCAGCTCACCCGGCTTAAAGTGCTCAGATCCGTTGAACAGCATATGCTCAAGAAAGTGAGCAACTCCCTGCTCTCTATCTGTTTCATTTACAGAACCTGTAAACACATTTAAATGAACGGATACCCGGTCTTTAGGCGTGGTATTTTTCATGAGCAGATATTGGAACCCATTGGGCAAGGTCCCTTGCACAAGGGCCGGATCCCGTGGTGTTTCCACCTCGGATTGGGCAACGCTTTTCGCAATAGGAAATATAAAACCTGTGATCAGAACAAGTATGACAACTATACCAATGGATATTCGCTTCACGTGATTCTCTCCGGGTATTTTATTTATGGATATTTCTTAAGATTAGAATTTTTTTGCCAAGTTCAAGGCGAGGGAAGAGTTTAACTGTAGAAATGTAGCTGGTGTTTTGAGGATAAAAAAGCCTCAGAAACTTGGAAACCGGTGCAAAAGACCTTCTGTAGAGAAGGCCTTTTGCACCGAAAAAAATATATTAGTTAACGATTTCCGAATTAATTTTGATATCGGCATTGGATTTCAGGGTCTGAATCCAGGCTGAATAGTACTGCTGCTGTTTTCTTGCGCCCACTTCCTGCTTGATCTTATCCTGATTTGCCTCGGCCGTCATGGTTTCAGGCACCAGTTTTTCTTTAAATCCGATGATATAAAAATTTTGTCCGGCTGTCAGAACTTCCGAATAAACAGGTTTATCCTTGGTCAATCCGAATGCGGCTGCGGCAATGCCCTGAGACCCGGGAATATCCTGTATCGGCTGGGTACGGGTAAACAGCCCCGTGGAAGCCAGGGTTAACTTACTTTCCGCGGCCAGATCTGCCAGGGCTTTTCCTGACTCGGTCTTTTTGATCAGATCTTCTGCAGCCTTTCGGGCAGCCTCTTTTTGCAATTGTGCGGTCAGTGTATCGGTGATTTTTTCTTTAACATCATCAAGGGCCAATTGCTTCGGCTCAATTTTCTCGACAACCTTTATCAGAAAATACTGATTACCCATCTGTTTGACTTCACTGATTTCATCATTTTTCAATTCAAAGGCGTTGCGGGCAAACTCAGACGCATTGTCGATGTCAAGCCCCTGGCCGTCAGCGGTAAATTCAGAGGTGGTGAGAAGTTTTTTCTTGGCAATCATGGCCACCTGTTCAAAATCATCACCATCCATGACCGAGTCAAAGGCTTCTCCTGCCTTATAATATGCAAGATTTTGAAGTTCCTGACCTTCCAGCTCATTCCGGATCAGTGCTGCTGCTTTTTCAAAGGATTCAACTTTTGCCTGATGCCTGGCCATAAGTTTAATTACATGCCAGCCAAACTGAGTTTTAACCGGTTTTGAAATCTCACCGGCTTTCATGGCAAAGGCCGCATCTCCAAAAGGCTTGACCATGCTCTGACGTTCAAAGGACCCCAGATAACCGCCATTGGGTCCTGAAGGGCCTTGAGAAAAATCTTTAGCCAACTCGGTAAAGTCCTCTCCTTTGGCAGCTTTTTCATATACACTTAAAGCCTCTTTGCGGGCAGCTTCAACAGTGGATTCATCTGCATCTTCAGCTGTCTTGATCAGAATATGACTGGCTTCAACCTTTTCAGGCGTGGTAAACCGGGCCTTGTTCTGTTCATAATAGTCTTTAACCTGCTCCTCGCTCACAACGGCATCGCCCTTGTGGTCTTCCGGGGAAAACACCAGATAAACGGCTTTGCGCTTGGACTCTGATTTATACAGATCAGGGGTGTCCTCATATTGTTTTTTGATCTGCTCTGCCGTGGGCGTTATGTCTGTAAAGGTCCCCGGATCAACCGCAATATAATCAATGGCCATTTTGGTATTCTGAAAGAGGTACCAGTTCCTGGCCTCGGCATCACTTACGGTAATTCCGTTAAGTACCATATCCCGGAGTTTGTTGTTCTTCAGGTTCTGGCGCTGGAGGACTTCAAAGGTTTCCGGAGTCAGGCTGTTACGGCCCAGTACAGCCTTATACAGCTCCAGGTCAAAGGCACCGTCTCTCTGAAAGGCCTTAATCGATAAAAGGACATCCTGGAGTTCCTGGTCAGAGACCAGAATTTTCATCTTTTCAGCTTCCATGTCCAACAATTTCTGATCAATGAGACTGTTCAGGGCCTGCTGTTTCACATTCAAGGCCTTTAAAAGGTCATCATTCAGGGCATTGCCGAATTGGGCCCGCATCCGCTCGACCATGTTCTTATAGGCATCCTGGAATTCATTTAAAGTTATGGGCTGGTCATTAACCAGAGCGACTTCGCTTTGTCTGGTGGCGTTCATACTTCCCACACCCAAAAAGACAAAGACAATCACAATAATGCCCAAGAAAAACTTAATAATCCAGTTTCCGGTATTTTCACGCAGGTAACGCAGCATCCCCTTCTCCTTAATCCTTAGGATAAAATAACAATTTGAAAAAAACGTTCAATACTATCGTTTCACAAATCCCTGTGTCAACATATAATTCTAATATGTTGCATCTTTTTTTTAAAAAATTATTCTGAATAAATTTAATTTTTTTGTTGACAGCACCAGTCGGTTTCGACTATACATTGACCCACTCTTTGTGGGGCTGTAGCTCAGCTGGGAGAGCGTACGGCTGGCAGCCGTAAGGTCAGGGGTTCGATCCCCCTCAGCTCCACCACCAAAATAATAAGGCCACTGTAATTACGATTGCAGTGGCTTTTTTTATTTTTAAAGCCTGAAAATTTTATCTGGTCATCTGTTGTCCACATTTACAAATGGAGGATGAATATGATTAAGGTATCTTCACCCACTTATCTCAGCAGAAATCCCTATAATTATTGTTTCAGGATGAGAATCCCAAAGGATCTCCAGTCCACCATTGCCAAAAAAGAGTTGAGGTATAGCCTTGGAACAGGTAATTTATCTGCTGCTAAAATAAAGACAAGGTATATGGCCGGTCAAGTACAACAGTTTTTCAGAGATATCAAAGAATCAGATTTTGTAATGAATGTTTATGGGCGGATTGTGTCAGCCCACAAAAACAAAAGCCCAAACCAAGAGGAATGGGCTTTAGATAGTTACGAAAGGATTGTATTAACTTTGATTTTTTTCCTTCCAGCCGCAGCGACTCCTAACAGGCCGATGCCAAGCAGTGCCATGGTGGTAGGTTCCGGTACGGGATTGGAGCCGGGAGGGGTACCACCGTCGCTAAACTGCGTGACGTGGCTGACCCTGCCGATGTTTACATTGTTTCCTGTGCCAAATACGGTCACATCAATTACAGCCCATTGCAGATCCTCAGCGTTATCAAACAGGTAGTGGGAAGGGGTGCCGCTGGGAAGTCCCCCGGTTCCAATTTTAAGCATAAAGTAGTCCGTTGTATTTCCGAGATCATGTGCGAAATAATTGGCATCTTCTCTGGTTACGGTCCAATCAACGGTCTCGAAAACGCTATACTTCCACGTTATTTGTGTGTCAGTCCAACCGAGTGCTTGGTTGATCCAGTTGATCTCTTCGGCATCGCTGCTGTCTCCCAAATTTGTCCAGTCGTATAAAGAGTCGAGACCACCAACATCTGTATAAACAGGATTGCCCGAAGCATCCACCTCATTAAGATCGATGGTAAGAGACCAAGCTGGGGTTAATAAAAACGCACATAACAGAAAGACTATACTTGCGAGGGTAATTTTTTTCATTTTGCTCTCCTTAACTATCTTTAAATGACCCATTTTGTCCGGATCTAAAATGAATTTCGCCCTTTAAGGACAACCTCCTTTTTTTGTTTTGGGATTTATCATTTTAACTATACTATAAACCCTTTATAATTCCGGCACCATACTCTGAAGGTACCATTTCTCAGACTTTGGTATGAAAAATCACCTGAAATGATCTTTTGTAAATTAATTGTGATAATTTCTCTGTACAACATTATATATACCAGGGGCACCAATCCGACGGAGGTAACTGGCACCCCCTTGGGCTACGCCCCTCCCTACCTTTAAAATTCTTGTCATTTTCGGCCAGGCCTTAAGCAATTTATCCTTGAAACAAGTCCTTCTGCTTATCTAGTTCGATTTAATTTTCACATTGATAGGATGAGAATACTAATGCATTGGGAAAAGGTATAACTCAAAATTCACATCTGATTTTATTAGCTCTTGGCTTGACAGCTTATCACCTTAGCAAATATTGTAACCGTTGAATATCCCAGCAAATAAAGACATGATTTCACTTGTAAAAAGGAGGATGTCATGGACCAGATCGAATTCCAAAAAGCGTACGGTAAACTTGTGGCAAAGGCGGTCATAAACCGCATTTGTTAATACATTTACGGGAATGGATACCTGCTGATCTTCAATTGGTCCTATACCTAGCTTTCTTAAACAAATTTCAACATGCACAGAGAATCAAGATAACCGTTTGGTAACCCTCCATATTCTGGTTATAAAGATGTGGTACAAAGGATCTGAATGGGAAACACATGATGGCTTAACTTGCCAGGGGCCATAAATCCCAAACTTTTGTTCACTCCCTTCCTTATTTGCCAGGCCGTCTTAGGAGGGTCCGGTTTTATTTTGCTGATCAACGACAATTATAATTCCAGTCTTGGTTTGGCTTGTATAGAGGCTTTCAACAGAAACGAACACAGTAATACAAACGACTTTTGATTAGCTCAATAATCTACCTTACGGTTGGTG
>PIVQ01000678.1 GCA_003354055.1 Desulfobacteraceae bacterium
TGAGCAGATCAACGAGGAGATGGACAACCTGGTGTGCCGCTGCGGCACCCATCCGAGGATTAAAGACGCCATTCACCTGGCTGCAAAAATGGCTTCAAAATAAGGAGGTGTCATGGAAACCCAAATGAACAGAAGAACGTTTTTAAAGAGCAGCAGCCTGGTGATTGCGGCAGTAGCCCTGCCCGGCGGACTGAATATGTTCAACGCGTCACAGGCTCTGGCGGCAGATACAGCCTTCAAACCCCACGCCTTTATCGAGATTGCAACCGACGACACCGTAACGGTCTGGCTGGGACAGACCAACCTGGGACAGGGGACCCACACCGGTATCCCCATGATCCTTGCCGATGAACTGGATGCCGCATGGGATAAGGTCGAGGCAAAAATGGCCCTGGCAGCCGATGTATTTAAGAATCCCCACTGGGACATGCAGATGACCGGCGGCAGTACCAGTATCCGCCACCGCTGGGAGATCCTCCGCAAGCCAGGGGCGGCGGCCCGTGGGATGCTGCGGCAGGCTGCCGCGGAAAAATGGGGTATTGATGCCTCAAAACTTACCACCAAAGACAGTAAAGTCATTCATCCGGACGGGCAGACGCTCAGATACGGGAAACTTGTGGAAGCGGCATCAAAGATGCCGGTACCGGAGAATCCCAAGCTGAAAGATCCCAAAGACTACCGGATCATCGGCACGGAGCGACAACGCCTGGATATCCCGGACAAGGTCATGGGCAAAACCAAATACGGCATTGATTTCAGTGTTCCGGGGATGTGCATTGCCACCGTGGCAAGACCCCCTCGTTACGGCGCAGTCCCCCAATCCTACGATGCTGATGCGGCCATGGCGGTTAAAGGGGTGATTCGGGTGGTGCCGCTTAAGGATAAAATCGGTGTCTGTGCAGAAACGACCTGGGCTGCCATTCAAGGCCGCGACGCCCTGAATATCACCTGGTCGAAGGGCTCCCATCCGGATCTTGACGATGACGCCCTTGATACTGTTTTCAAGGAAAGCCTGGACGCACCGGGTGCAATTGCCAAAAATGAAGGGGATGCAGAAAAAGCTCTGGCCGAAGCCGCTATAGTAAAAGAGGCGGAATATAAACTGCCGTTTCTGTCACATGCCCAGGTGGAACCCATTAACTGCACCGCCCACGTGGAAAAGGACCGCTGCCGGGTCTGGGCCCCCACCCAGGGGCAGACCCCTGCACTGATGACGGCCGCTGCGATTACCGGTCTGCCGAAAGAAAAGATCGAGGTGATGACCCTGCCCGCAGGCGGAGGCTTCGGTGTCCGCGGCGAAGTTGCCCCTGTGGTGGATGCGGTGTCGCTGTCCAAGGCCATGGGGCGGCCGGTCAAGGTCATGTGGACCAGGGAAGACGACTTTGCCAATGACTATTTCAGACCGGCAAGCCGGTGCCGGATCAAGGCCGGACTGGACACCCAGGGGAAAATTGCGGCCTGGTCCCACAAGATTGCCTCCCAGTCCATTTTTACCCGGTTATGGCCGCAGGCTGTCAAGGAAGGAATAGACCACTCCTCCATAGAAGGTATTGAGGGAATGCCCTATACCTTTGCCAACAAACTGGTGAATTATGTTATGGTGGATCTTCCTATACCTGTTGGATTCTGGCGGTCCGTTGGAAACTCCATCAATGTATTCACGGTTGAATCCTTCATGGATGAGATGGCTCATGCCGCAGGAAAAGACCCTGTCCAGTTTCGCCTTGACCATATGGAAAAAGGCACAAGAACCCACAGGACATTGTCCCTTTTAGCTGAAAAAGCAGGCTGGACAGATGCTGTGCCCAAAGGTCGTTCTCGGGGGGTTGCCGCAGGCTTCTGCTTCGGGTCATCGGCCGCCCACATGGTGGAAATTTCAGTAGACAAAGAGGGGAGTATCACGGTTCACAAGGTGGTCTGCGCACTTGACTGCGGTCCGGCCATTTATCCCGACGCCATCCGGGCCCAGGCCGAAGGCGGGGTTATCATGGGCTTGAGTACGGCGTTTTATGAAAAATCCAGTTTTGCAGACGGCGGTGTCAAGACGGCCAATTATGATGATTATCCCGTTCTGACCATGTCTGAAGTACCGGAGATCGAAGTGCATATTGCCCAAAGCCGCCACCCTATCGGCGGCATTGGCGAGCCTGTCTTACCAACGGTGGCTCCCGCGCTTTGCAATGCCGTATTTAAGGCAACCGGCGTCCGGATCAGGCAGCTGCCGATTCAACAGGAATTACTGGCCTAAGGATCGGCTCCAAAATTACTTGATCTTTTGTTTTCAAAATACCTAGTTGGGGTCTTTTGTAAAAATACCCATTTGAGGGGTTTTTGAAACAAGCTTCTGCCCTTTAGGGTATTTAGATCAAGTTATTTTGTAACGATTCCAAAGCTTAGGAAAGAAAGGGCGGCGTTTCAGATTGTATTGAAACGCCGCCTGTTGTTAATAATTTGCGTGAATATTCAAAATATCCGTTACCGATCGATCAAGCGAGGTCGAAACGGTCAAGGTTCATTACCTTGTCCCACACCGCTACAAAATCGCTCAGAAATTTCTCCTGGGAGTCCTCGCATCCGTATACTTCCGCCAAGGCCCGGAGTTGGGAGTTCGAACCGAAGATGAGATCGACACGGGTGCCGGTCCACTTGAGTTCACCTGTTGCACGATCATGACCCTCAAACACGTCTTCGTCTTCCGCGGTTGCCTTCCACGTTGTGTTCATGTCGAGCAGGTTCACGAAGAAGTCATTGGTAAGTGACTCCGGGCGTTTGGTGAAGACGCCGTGGCGGGACTGTCTCGCATTGGTATCCAAAACGCGCATGCCGCCGACGAGAACTGTCATCTCAGGAGCCGTCAGCGTCAGCAGTTGCGCACGATCAACCATCAGTTCCTCCGGCCGTACGGAATATTTGGCCTTAAGGTAGTTACGGAATCCGTCTGCAACGGGGTTTAGTACGGCAAATGACATCTCGTCGGTTTGCTCCTCCGCCGCATCTGTTCGTCCCGGCGTAAAGGGTACGGTCACTTCGTGACCGGCATTTTTGGCAGCCTGCTCTACACCCGCGCATCCGCCCAGGACGATCAAGTCGGCAAGCGTTACCATCTTTCCGCCTGACTGTGCGCTGTTGAAGGCCTCTTGGATGCCCTCAAGGATCTGAAGCACAGTGGCAAGTTGTTCCGGCTGGTTCACTTCCCAATCCTTTTGCGGCGCAAGACGGACACGTGCCCCGTTGGCTCCGCCGCGTTTGTCGGAGCCACGAAACGTGGATGCCGACGCCCAGGCCGTTGAAACCAGTTGAGAGACAGACAGTTCAGAAGCAAGGATCTTGCCCTTGAGGTCTGCGATGTCCTTCGCGTCAATCAGTTCATGATCAACTGCAGGCACCGGGTCTTGCCAGACCAGTTCCTCTTCGGGAACCTCGGGCCCAAGATAGCGCGAGCGGGGGCCCATGTCACGGTGGGTCAGCTTGAACCAGGCCCGGGCAAATGCATCTGCAAACTCATCCGGGTTCTCGTGGAAACGCTTCGCAATTGGTTTATAGATCGCGTCCATCCTCAGAGAGAGGTCTGCCGTGGTCATGATGGTAGTCACCCTTTTTGCCGGATCGTGTGCGGCCGGTGCAAGATCCTTGTCATCCGGACTGACCGGGACCCACTGCGCGGCGCCGGCGGGGCTTTTCACCAAATTCCAATCATAGCCGAACAGCATGTCAAAATAACCATTATCCCACTGAGTCGGTTTCGGTGTCCATGCGCCTTCGATTCCGCTGCTGATCGTATCATCTCCTTTGCCGCTTTCAAGTCTGCTTTTCCAGCCGAGGCCTTGGTCATCGATGTCGGCGGCTTCGGGTTCAGGGCCTACATGGGACGGACTGCCTGCGCCATGGCATTTGCCGAAGGTGTGGCCGCCGGCGACCAGGGCGACGGTCTCTTCATCGTTCATGGCCATGCGGGCGAAGGTATCTCGAACGTCATGGCCTGAGGCGACCGCATCCGGTTCGCCGTTGGGCCCTTCCGGATTCAC
>PIVQ01001498.1 GCA_003354055.1 Desulfobacteraceae bacterium
CTTTGGATTACCCTTTGCTGTTAATGAACCTAAAGTTTTTTACCAAAAGGATGTTAGCCCATGACCTTTATCATTATCGTGACCGTTTTTCTGGCCTCGGTGATCGGCTTTGGCCTGCTCATGAAACGTTTAAGGAAACAGGGATTCAGAACAAAGACAAACCCTGTTACGCCTACACCGCCGACCCCTTCCGACACCCCGGAAGAGGAATACATCAAAATTCTGGATACCCTGCTCAAACTCAATCTTCTGATCCGGAAGGACCGCCACCTGCCCAATGCCTTGATTCTTCAGATTGAAACAATCATAGACGACCTCAAAGCGGTGGTCCCGGCAATGATGGAACGGTACTCAGGAGAAACCCTGACCTATGAAATAAAAAAAATCGGTAACACACATCTGCATAAAACGGTAAAGGAATACCTGGATCTCTCCAATGAAAGCCGGGAAGCCCAACTGCCCGTCTTTGAAGAGACCATAAAAAATCTCCACGAGGTCTGCCACCGTTCAAGAGAGATTGTTGAAAAAAATGAAACCGCTGAATTCAAAACCATGGCCCATTTCCTTGCGGGCAAATTTTCATAAAGGAGAATAAAAATGTCCTCACTATCCCAGGAGTTGGCAAATGTTGCCCAGCAGTCCCACGCCCCTGTTCTGGCTGAAGTTGCAGAAGCCGGCGGCCAGGGCGCTCTGACCCCTGTCCAGGCTCCGTCAGAACTTATACCGGTCCAGCCAAAGCATCTGGCTGTGGAAGATATCCAGGCCTTTGAGATCGAGGCTGAGACCTTTGTGGAAAAGGTAAAAGCCGAACCCTCGGACTGGCAACTGGGGAATTTTGTATTTTCTCTGGGAAAAGAAATCATGGAAGAGACCCAGACCCAGGTATCCCTCTATGACCGCAAGATGGGTTCTGTACTCAAAAGTGTGGCCAACGATACAAGTTCGCCTGTGGGCAAAAACATTCTGGCCATTAAAACCGAACT
>PIVQ01001499.1 GCA_003354055.1 Desulfobacteraceae bacterium
AAAAATTTTCTAAAATCTTTTTAAAAACGCAGAAAAAATTTTCTAAAAATTTTCAGAAAATAAATATTCACTTGAAAATGTGATTTCTAAAATTTTCCAGAAAACGTTTTTAAGGTGGAACAGTAATCAGTGTGGTACAGAGTTGCTATCTCTTGAATTGGAATCTGTGGCTGTATCCAAAGCACAACTTGCAACATCACAATACCGTGGTGTTCTGTTGATCACCAGTTGTCTCTGGAGGAGTTTTTACCCGCGCTCACTCCACCAGTGGCGCCTTACCTTCGGCTCAACAAAGCCTCCCAGATCTCGCTTTCAATGCGGGTTGAGCCCGTTGTTGCATCAAACCCCAATTCGACAATCGCATCTGCAACAGCGATCCAACGCGGAGCGGGAAACTGCATGACTTTCAAAATTGGCGACACAAGAAGGTTGACAATTCACAACGAAGTTGCTCTGGCCAGAAGAAAGAGCGCTGTGGAGGGTTTTGAGGTAGCGGGCCTCAAAAATATGAACAAGGCAATAATTTGAATCCGGAATTTTGGCCCGAATTTCGTTAGCACACCACCCCAACAGGTCTCGTTCCGGATGTCGTTAGCACAGCCAAAGGAGCTTTGATTGCAACGCTCAGATCGCGATCTTGTGCGGCATTCATCTCTTGTTCCCGTTTAATTAGTGATTCATCTACATTTGCTGAGCCGGAGGTAAAGCGCCGCTGGTAAACAAAATTTAGTCAAAAACTTTTTCAGCGAAAGTTCGTGATCGACAGGTCGTAACTCTGCAATTTCGCTTCAAGCGGTTCATAGAAACCGTGTTACAGATAGAAACTTCATAAGATCGACCAGGCGCCACGCTAACTACTGTTCCACCTTAACAGTGTTAAAAAACAAAAAAGCCCAAATTAAGGTGGTTGTCTGGTGGATTGTTTTTTTCACATGTTAAGGTGGAACAGTAGTTAGCGTGGCGCCTGATCGATCCTATAAATT
>PIVQ01000083.1 GCA_003354055.1 Desulfobacteraceae bacterium
AAAATGGAAAAACACAGACTAAATACGGGCCTGGACAATTTTGCCCTCCTCAAAGGCATCAGTATGATCAATGAAAGGCAGATCAATGCATGGACCCAATTTGAAGATGCCCCAGCCTTTCTGGCCATGGAAGCACTGGCCCAGCTGGGTGCTACCCATGCAAGGTATTTGTGCGGATTTGAAAGCCATGCCTTTCTAATGAAAATGAACAGCTTTAAACTGTCCGGCAACACAACCGTTTCAGGAAAATTTGAACTTTCAGGAAAACTTGCGGCCAGAACACAATCTGCGTTTACCCATGATCTTACGGCCCGGTTAAACGGCAGAATCATTTTCTCAGGCAGGTTTTCATTTGCTTTGGCAGATTATGATCAAACATTTGATAAAAAAACATTAAAGACGCATTACAAAAGGGTATTTTCATGTCTGACAGCTTCAAAGACAGAATAAGATTAGAACTTGCGGCCGCAAGGCTTGAAGGACTTTACAGGAATCCGCCCGTGCCGGATAAGAGGCAGGGCAGATATGTTCTTATGGGCAACAAAAAAGTTTTAAACTTTGCCTCCAATGATTATCTGGGATTTGGGTCATCTGAGCAATTTGCCGCTATTGTCGGTAAAAATTTTAAAAAGTATGGATCTTCTGCGTCCTCGTCCCGCCTGGTATCAGGAAATCTTTCCCTCATCTGTGAGGCTGAAAAAGTGTATGCTGACTATTTCGGGTATGATGAGGCCGTCTTTTTCCCCTCCGGGTTTCAGGCCAATCTGGCCGTCTTGTCCACAATTTTTAAAAGGGGGGACACGGCTTTCTTTGACAAACATGTCCATGCAAGCTGCGTGTCAGGCCTGACCATGAGCAAGGCTGCCTTAAAAGGGTATAATCACAACTCAATGCCGCATCTTGAAAAACGCCTTTTAAAATCGGCAGATCAGCCCTTCTCCGGTGTTGTAACGGAATCGTTATTCTCCATGGACGGGGATCTTCTGGATACAGCCGCGTTTAAACGCTTAAAAACCGAGTATTCCTTTTTAAGCATCATCGATGAGGCCCATGCCTTCGGGGCTCTGGGAAAGGACGGCAAAGGAATTGCCCGGCCTGCCGCAGATATTGCCCTTGGAACCTTTGGCAAAGCCCTTGGCCTTTTCGGTGCATTTGTTCTCATGCCAAAAGGGTTTAGGGAGTATCTGATCAATTTTGCATCCCCGCTGATCTATACCACGGCGTTACCCCAGGCCCATGCCGCCTCAGCAATGGAGATCCTTGACGTTATTTTTCAAAGCCAGGATAAAAGAGAGTATCTAAAGCAGATCAGCCTGTTCATGAAAGACGAATTAACAAAACAGGGGTTTGAGGTAAAAGGGCAGGCCCATATCCTTGCCGTCGGTATTGGAGAAGAATCACTGGCAACCCATTTATCAAAAACGCTTTTAGACCAAGGCATTCTTTGTTTCCCGGCCAGGTATCCAACCGTTCAGAAGGGAAAAGCCATTCTGCGTGTTTCCATGTCGGCTTTGCACAAAAACCACGATGTAAGGCTTTTTGTTGATAAATTGAAAGGGGCCGCAGACTCAATCCTCCGAGAGAAAACGTTAAAGAAGACCGCCCATGGCAGTTAGGAATCGTTACAAAATAACTTGATCTAAATTGTTTCCAAAACCCCTTAAAAGACTGGGTATTTTGAAAACAAAAGATCAAGTAATTTTGGAGCCGATCCTTAGTGACAGGAAGAGCTTTTTTTACGAGTCAAGGCGTTCATATCTAAAGTCACATTTCGATGCACCCGTTGGCAGTGAACCGGTTCGTGTATATTTGAAACCCAACTGAACACCCAGTTTGGGATACACAACATCATCTATTTCGCACCAGGGAAAGCTCCAGGCCGCATTACCATATTCTTTAGCGACTTCGTGTGCGGCACAGAAATTGAAATTGAATGCCAAAGTATCTTTTGTGTCCTCAATGATTTCAGCTACCTGAAGTTTTTCCTGAACCCCGGCGTTTACCATACCTTTGGTGTATTCCTTAAAACTCAAAAAACTGTCTTCACAGGCGTTAAGATCCCTGACCGGTATTAAATACATATTCACCGGTGATTTGTTTTCGATCAGTTTTGTTTCCGTTTTTTCATATATCTCTGTAATTACTTCCCTGGCTTTTTTGATTCCCAACCTATTATCCAGAACCTTCATCAGTGCAATGAACTGAAACGTTGCTTCGAAAACATCTCTTGGAACCCCTTTTTTTTCAATATTAACCCAATTGTACCGCCTCATTTTTTTCTCCTCGGAACGCCATTGGATAAATAATTTCAATACGCCTGTAAATCCGGCTTCTCGTCTCAATACACCAACTATCGGCAGTATCATTTGCTTTTCAATTTTTTTATATTCCGGACTCGAAAGTGATTCAACAATTCCCTGGCCATAACTTGTCATTTTTTCAACCTTCATATGACCTCCTTAATTTTTTATCATTGCACCTGAAACGGTAAGGTTAATAAATGGCGTAAGCATTTCTCTTGCAAAGACCGGATCAATAACAGGCGCTTTAACACAAAGAATTAATACAAAGAGATAATGGGAAAAAAAAGCGGATGCTACCAGCTTGTTGTCCACGTCTTTTCGTATCTTCTTTTGTTTTTTTGCCTCCTGAATCAACTGAGCTACTTTATCAATTAACCGCATTGAGTGGGCATTAAACTTCTCTACCCATTCACCTTCAATGAAGAGACTATGTTGCACAAGAATTTTTGACAGGGCCGGTCTGATCGCATAGTATTCAAAAAATTGTTCGGCAATAAAAAGAAATTGATTTTGAACAGTCTCATCTTGCGGAATTCGCCTTAGCGCCTTTTCCTGAACCACTTCGATATCATCAAATAGGGCCGATGCAAGCAGAGCGGATTTGCTTTCAAAATGTTTAAAAATCGCACCCGGACTAATTCCGGCATTTGCGGCAATTTTTTTCATCGTTGTCTTTTCAAATCCCAAATCTTCGAATAGGCGCTTTGCAACGTCGAGTATCAACGTATATGTTTCAGCTTTTTGTTTTTCCCGATGTCCGAGTATGGGTTCTTCAATAACGCTTTTCATTTTATCCTCCGTATTTTCGGTAAATGCATTTACTAAGAAACCGCATTTACCGAAATAAGTCAAGAGGAAGTCTCAGAATCATTTATGCCGTGCGTTTGATGATGATATTTACGACATAGTTTTATCGGTCTTTCAATGCCGATTGGCCGGCGGTTACAAGTTTTGACAGTTCAATCATTCGATCAACAAGCATCCTGGCTGAAGCCACCCCGTAATCATCTTCCAGAACGATATGGCGGGGTTCTTTTTTAAACTGTCCTTCTCCCTTAATTGAGGTATAAGCGCCGGCACCCAGTTGGTATAGCCCTGAAGTTGCAACTATCATCTGTAAAGTAAAAAATAAGATGTTAATGCTGGATAATGTAGAGTCAATTCCGCCTCCCCTGTAATAGGCAATTGCCAAAGCACCGCCTATTTTGTTTTTTAGACGCCCCGCATACTCATTTCCATGAACAAAGACTCTCATGCGATCAATCATGTTGGCCATTAGACCGGAAAGCCTTCCGAAATGCGCAGGTGAGGCCAAAAGAATCCCGTCAGCATTAATCAATTCAGAATAAATGTGGGTCATATCATCTTTTATTGAGCAGAACTTACCCTCTGATTGCTTTTTAATGCACCAATTGCAGTGAATACATCCCTTGATTTTTTTGTCTGACAGGGAAATGTTTTTATACTCTACATCAGAAAAGTTTTCCGTTTGTGTCATTGCTTCTCTGACTAAAGCTTCCATATTGCCGTCATTTACCCGGCTGCCACTGATTGCCAACAGTTTCATTCTGGTTAAACTCCTTTGTGAGTATTGTAAATTTCATAACAATTTAAAATCATAATAAAGCTGTTTCGTAAAACCAGGTATCCCTTGGTTTTGGATGATGGAAACCTGTATTCGGCAGGCAGTTATTCCAGGTTTTCCACAGCAATGGTTTTAACGAGTTTCTTTGATGTGTCAAAGGGGGTGGCGCGTTCATGCCGGTATAACTCCAGATTTTCCTCGGGACATGCTAAAGCACAGACACCGCAGCCGATGCATTTATCCGGTTCCACTACCGGGCGGTCTGTCTCATCGTCCATGGTCAGGGCTTTTAGAAGGCAGCGCTCTATGCAAAGCTCGCATCCAATGCAATCATCCCCGGCAGCCGGCATAAAGTTGGAGGGCAAAATAGCAGACATGTTGCCCCACCTGGTTCTGCCGCGCAGTTGGGAACAGCAGCAGCCGCAGCACAGGCAGATGATGGAGTTACCTGTTATGGTGTTGTCAGTCTGCCCCACAAGACCCAGTTCCTGCATTTTATCAAAATATTCAACAGCTTCCTGACGGGTAATTCTTTTTCCCAGATTGAGCATTTCAAAATGAAGTGCTGAAGGCCCCATCATTATGCAAGAGGCAATTGGGAACTTATCCTTGCATTCACGGACTCCCATTTTTTCAGTACGGGTACGGCAGGGACAGGGGACAAGGGCAAGCTCTTGCGGGGCATGGTTTAAAATAAAGTCATGGGCTTCTTCCGCCGGTAACACCCTCTGCTGCGCTTTAATTGACATTTCCACAGGAATGGTTCGAAAGACCGGTGTCCCCTTCATGGAGCCTTCATAATATCTGTAAAATTTGTCTTTTATAAAATAATCCTGATAAAGCTCTGCCGCTTCAAGGTCCCGGGGTTTAACTTCAGGATAAAACTGGTTGATATTAAGGAGGATCGGCATTGGTGGAAGTGCATAAAATTCCTCCATCCCCAGGACCCCGTTTTTTTTATGAACCACGTCCAGGATTTTTTCAACATCTTCAAGGTCTTTTCCTGCAAGGCCGGCCAGATCCCGGGTTGTACTGAATTGCCCGGGACGCCCCATGTACTGAAGGATCTGTGCCTCTTCCGGCGTATATGTCAATTCAAGATATTTTATAAATGAAGGCTGCGGATTTCCCTCGGAATCTGTCGGGGCGGTCTGGAAACTTTCATTAAATTTCTTCCAAAGACTGGTATAAACCGATGCGGCCATGTCATGCCTCCTTTATTCAGGTGTGATATCAGGTTATTTTTTTGTGGGAATTGGCCAGAATCTGCCGTAAAAACTGTTTAGAAATAGTAATATTATTCTCAGGGATATCGCTAAAAACATCTGTCATGACCTGATTGATTGTTTCTATTACAGGTTTCTGGATGTTTTTACCCGACTCAGTGAGAAAAATGAGCTGGACCCGTCTGTCATTTTTCGCAGCCACCCGTTTAATCAGTTTATCCTTTGCCATTCGATCAAGTAACCCGGTCATTGTGGATGGCTCAAGACCGGCTCTTCGACCAAGCTCCACCATCTTGAGCCCGTCCTCATTCCAAAGATTCAGCAATACTCCGATATAGGCCGGTTTCATCTGGCCCACATCTGCCACTACAAATCCTTTTTTAAGGGCGGATGTCATCGCAAGGTATACCCTTGATATGAGATAGTAGGGGCAGTCGGTTGTATTTAAATTTTCCATACGATCCTTTTGATTTGTATCAATATAGTTCGCGTCAATATAAAACCGATACGAACTATACGTCAAGAAGAATTTGAAAAACCGGACATGCTGCCCTGGGCATGATCTCCGGGCTGCCCGGATAGGATTAACACCGGGCCGGGCAGCCCGGAGGCGTCTGAACATTGATTCCAAGAGGGCCTAAGCTTGCTCCGCAAAAGCCATGAAACTGCGGTCTGCGATCCTCAAACAACATGGCTTTTCAACTCCGCTGCACAAAGGCCCTCTAAGGAACAATGCCCTTTATGCCGCCTTCCGGCCCACCCGACCCTATGTGCAGAACTCAAACGAAAAATGCAACACAGCACTTAATCTCAAAGTTTTTAAAATTTGAAAAAGCGAGGTGCAATTTCCTCCCCCCAATATATTGTGTCGATGTTTGAGATCTTTAAGATACCGATACAAATCAAAACCGTTTTCGGTTAAAAATTGAAGCCATAATTATGCAAGTTATGCTTGACTCCCGAACCGTAAATTAAACTGTGTACTTGATTTACAATTTGTTTGCAGACTATTCAAAAGGGTGTTATGAAATCTTGGGTTGGATTGGAAACTTGATGCCTCGATAATATTCAAAAGGGAGGGGTCTCCTGCTAATTATCAAAAGCTATATGGTTATCCAGACTTATAAAATTATTAGCAATTTACAAACCAAAATGGAGGTAATCATGGCAAAGGTCCGTGCATTTATAAGTTTTGATTATGATAATGACCAAGGAATAAAAGAGCTTCTTGTTGGACAATCGAAAAATTCTGAGACTCCATTTGAAATTGCCGATTGGTCTGTAAAACAACATTTAACAGGAGATTGGAAAGAAAAAGTGAGAACTCGGATTAAGAAAACAGATCAAGTTGTCATATTGTGTGGCCAATACAATGCAACAGGTGTTAATGCAGAATTAAAGATCGCTCAAGAAGAAAGTAAGCCTTATTTTTTATTAAAGGGATATAAAGATAAAAATTGCGTTAAGCCAAAGTCTGTAAAAAATTCTGACAAAATGTATAAATGGACATGGGACAATCTAAAACTTCTTTTTAATGGTAAGCGGTAAATAATGTTAGTATTCATAATTCATCGTTTTAAAGATAGAAAATCTATCAAGGAAGAACTTAAAACATTTAAAGCAGATCTCACTTTTCCAGTTAAATTGGTGTTTTTAAATAGTTACTCAGATTTGACATGGAAATCCAAAGCCCTAAAAACAATTAAAAAATCAGATTGTATTTTAATTATTAACAAGTCGTCGTGTGATAAATCAGAAAATGCTACGTGGGAATTATCCAAGGCCAGAGAATTAAATAAATATACTTTCGAGCATGATCTCATTGAATTCAAAGAAAATCCCAAAGGCATTTTTGAAAATTTACAAAAAGCGTATGGGTACGAAGATGAATTCGATAGCAGCTTTTGTGATGATAAAACAAATAAATTTGATCTTTACAAAATGATGGTAGAGTCTTCTGAAAATCTGATACTCAGAAGACAAAAAACGAATGCATTCTTCATCACCATAATTGGCAGTTTATTGGCTATTGGGGGGTTGTTGCATAAAGCCGATATGCTCAATAAAGACTCTTTGGATTTAGTAGAGGTCTTCTGCATTATTGCATTATTACTATGCAATTCATGGCGAAATCTCTTAGATAATTTTGGCAAGCTAAATACAGCAAAATTTAAAGTAATAGGAAAGCTTGAACGGCAATTAGGAGATCAAATATATAATGCTGAGTGGATAGCATTGGGCAAAGGAAATCGTAAGGAAAAATATCGTTCTTTTACTGAGACAGAAAAAAATGTACCTCTATTCATTGCTTTCCTGTTTTTTATCCTCTCTATTTCAGCCTCTACTATAAAAATATTTTACTAACCAGACGTTCAACGCCGACAGTTGGAACAACTGGACTCAAGTATCATTATCCTATGGGGAACAGCCATTAGACGCTCAGAGTATCAATGATATCAATTCAAATCTTGATTAAATTATTTAAATCTGACAGATCAAACCGAGGAAGTCTTCGGCATTTACGTCCCCTGAAATTGATCGCTTTCTTAATAGTTTTAAGTACGTTACTTTGATCATTGCACAAAAGGTAGGCTAACCGGGTAGGTTCGGATGGGGTGTCCGGGCCATTAGATTGCAATTTTTTAGTGGTTCTTAAATGCAGCGGAGCAAAAAATCTGTGTTGTTTGAGGACCGAAGGCCGCAGTTTCACAGATTTTGCGGAGCAAATTTTAGAACCACTAAAAATTGTTCGATCAGGCCGGACACCCCATCCGGACCGGCGGTTGATATCACTCATTGTTCATCTTCGATACAAGCTGTACATACCGTTACAACTTCAAACACAATTTCCACAGACCCTGGTTCTAAACAAGAGTATTTTGGTTTCAGCTTATAAACCGGCCTGAAAACTCAGGTTGGGAAAATTGAAACTGTATACAACCATGGAGGTCATATGAAACTTTGTTTGAAGCAGATAGCGTTTTCCTTGTGTATGTTTTTGCTCTGGGCAGCTATGCTGGTGTGGTTCGCAAAGCCTGGTGAGGCCGTGGCCGAAGAGAGCAAACCTGCCCATTTTCAACTGTCATTGTTTGATCCGGTTCAGATTGCGTCCGGAGACAGGGATGTAGCGGGGCTGCGCCTTAATCTGATTTACGGTGTAAATGAGGATGTTAAGGGACTGGATATAGGTATTGTGAATCAGACCAATGGGAACGGGTCAGGTCTGAAAATCGGTCTTTTCAACTCAGTTGGCAAGGATTTCAAAGGTGCTCAGTTCGGTCTTGTAAATGTCAATAAGGGTAAGTTTACCGGGTGGCAGGATGGACTGGTGAATTATACGGCAGCTGATTTTAAAGGCTGGCAGAGCGGCGGCATCAATATCACGAAAGGTGCTTTCACCGGGTTTCAGTCTGCCTGGATTTATAACCAGGCAGGCCCATTAAAGGGGGTTCAACTCAGCCTGGTGAACAATACAGAAGCGCTCCACGGTCTTCAGATCGGTTTGATTAATATCAACGGAGCCAAAGATCCTTTCGGATTTTTTCCCATTGTGAATTGGTCCTTCTAAATTCAAACCCGGCACAGCTACATAAAGGGGCTTCCTGCCACGGTACAGGCAGGAAGCCCTTTGCCCTTCGGATCTGATTATACCTTATACTTCTCCCGGCCCAGAATTCCGGTCATACACCCCATTGCCCCGTTGGCCTTCCGCAGTTCATCCACAGGCACGGGAATACACTCCATCCCGCAGGATTCATAGACGGCCAGGGTCTTTGGATTCCGGGCCGGCAGCATGATAATTTTCGGACCCAGGACCACAAAGTTAAACGCCATATTGTCAGTTGCCTCGGTAAGATCGGCCAGGTCCCTTACCTGAAAGCCTTTTTCCCGGAGCAAACAGACCAGGCCGTGGGGAGTTCTTCTTGGCCAGACAAAGGCCAGATCCTTATCCACGATCCGCATCATGCCCATGAAGTGCATACACCCATAAGGCATATCAAAGGCATGAACCTGAACCCCCATTTCAGAGAGCAGATTTGTAATCTGGTTGATGGCAGCAGGGTTGGTACGCAGCCCCCTGCCGATAACTGCAGTTTCATGATCTATCCACATGAGATCTGCCCCCTCAAATACTGCGGTTCCGGTCAAAACTTTAATAACCGGAATGTTCAGATTCCCCAGGGTTCTGGCCACCCGAACCTCTTCTCCGGCCCGGACAGTGGATGCCGGCCGGGCCAGAACGGCGCCCTGTGGCGTCATGACAAAAAGATCGGCGCAGTACAATTGGTTGGGGGTGACCCCGGAACCTGTTTCCAGATAATGGACCTGAACATTATTCTCCCGGTATATCGCCACCATATGGTCGTGCTCGGCCCTTGCCCGGCCGATATCCAGGGGTTCGGCAAACTGAAAATCATTGGCTTTTTCAGGCGGGATATCCATTTCCCTGCCCGGCCCGTGAACCAGCACCGACTTGAGAGGCCGCCATTCACTGTCAATACCGCAGTCTGCCCATAATGAGCCCAACTCCTGTTCATGGGTAAGTATACGAGGAGACCATCCATCTCCGCCATAGGCTGCAGTACCAAAGGAATCCGCCAGGGGACGGGCAGATTCGGAACAGGTCTTTTCTATACTTTCGGACATGGATAATTTCCTTTTCAATTCAGATCTATTGATTTTACCCTTATATAATCTATTCCGGTTAAAGTGAAAAGGACAGATGCTTATTAAGCATTTGACTTGACCCGGGCGCCTATCGGTGCAAAATTAATTACATGGCCATTGTATACAGACATTACCCGGGCATGGAGGTTCTCTCCTGTACCGATCCCTTTGCATTCAAACCCCATATCCACGACCGGTATGTGGTCTGGCTGAATACCGGCTGCGGTGAGCATTACAGCCTGAAAGGGGAAACAGATATTCTCCAGCCCGGCTCCATCAGCATTTTTGAACCGGGTCTGGTCCATGCCAATCATCCCTGCGAAGGAGATAAGCGTCATCTGTGCAGTTTTTATGTTGAGTCAAAGTTTTTTGATGATCTGGCCATGCAGTGTAATGACGGCGGCAATCCTTCCTATGGATTTGAAAGAAAAACTGTCAAAGATAAAGAACTATGGACTCAACTGGCCCGTCTTCATCAGAACTTTTTCTTGAATTCCCGAAATTCAGACCTGGATTCCCATGTGATTGAAATTTTCACTTCATTGATGATCAGACACGGGTCAACCAAGTTAAAAGGCCTGAATGGAAAGGCGTCTCCATCATTTCCTGACACCTGTGATTCCCGTGTAAACCAGGCCATTGACTATTTTTATGCCAACCTGGCCCATGAAATCAGGCTCAAAGACCTGGCAGAGATACTCGGATGTACCCAATTCCATCTTATTAGACTTTTCCGGACCCACAAGGGATTATCACCCCACGCCTTTTTGCTCCAATTACGACTGGAACATGCCCGGAATCTTCTGGAAAAAGGCAGCCCCATTGCAGACACTGCTGCGTCCTCAGGTTTCTCAGACCAGAGCCACCTCACCCGAGCTTTTAAGGCCCGGTACGGGCTGACGCCCATGGTCTATAAAAAAGGGTCACCAAAATATCGGTTGACTTAGTGACCACTGTTCGGTACATAAACCACCGAACATTGTCATGTTATTTGGATGAGCGTTTAACGGCATTTCCCGGCATTTCCGGTTGATGCTTTGCATAATAAATCCCTTGATAGGAGGAAACATGCACACCCGGACCGCCAGCCTATGGATAATCACGCTTTTCCTTTCTTTTATAACGCTCTTCTCGCCGGCACCGACACTTGCCGGTATTGGTCCCGATATTGATCAGGGAGAAGCCCTTTACAACAAGCTTTCAGCCCATGCCAAATCCACTGCCCCCCAGGCGTTGTTCTCACACATCAATGAAACCGGGCAAAAGCTTGACTGGACATCAGCAACAACAGAGCGTTTTGAAGGAAATCTTCGGATTATCCGTCCGAAGTCGGATACGGAAAAAGGACCGGCCGTCTATCTCTTAAGAAAATTATCCGGTGAAATTTTCATCCTTGCCTTACCCAAAAATTCAGAAGATCTGGCACCGGGGTCATCCTCAGCTTATGCAGGACTGGATGATTTGTTTAAAAGCAAACTTAAGTTTGAAGTATTACTGACAAAGGGCAACCTTGACGGTGTTTCCCATACCTTTGCACAGCTTGTGGCAAAACCTGAGCATCTGTTATTGGACCGGTTGTTTAAAATATCCATCATCCTCATGCTTTTTTTCGTCATGGTCGGTATGGGCATGACATTGACCCTTGCTGATTTTACCCTGCTGTTCAAACATCCCAAAGGCATTATTGTAGGAGAGATACTCCAGTTCGGCATCATGCCTTTGCTGGCAGTGGGCTTAGGATATCTCATGGGATTTCACACGTCCTATCCCTTTATCTTTGTGGGTATGGTTCTGATCACCACCATCCCGGGAGGCGTAACCTCCAATCTCATGACCTATTACGCCAAGGGGGATCTGGCCCTGTCCATATCTCTGACCTCTTTTTCCACTGTGTTGTCTATCTTTTTCACCCCATTGCTTCTGGCATTGTATTGCGCCAACATGCCTGATATTGCCATACCGGTAAAGGTGGTCATACAGACGATTATGGTCCTGGTTATTATTCCCCTGATTCTGGGCATGGGGTTTCGCAAAAAATGGCCAAAGGCAGCTGACAAGGCCACCCCGTTTTTCTCAGCCCTCGGCATCATCGCACTTCTCGTCCTGATCGGCGCCGGTATTCTGGGCAATTTAAGCCTTTTCGCAGACACGGCCAGATACGGCCTGAAATTTTACTCAACCATATTTACCATCACCATGACAGGGATGATCTTAGGAATAGTCTGTGCAAAGCTTGTCGGCATAAACAACTACCAGTGCCGTGCCATCTCTCTGGAAACGGGACTTCGTAATTCAGCCCTTGCCATGACCATAGCCCTGCTCATCCAGGATTCAATGGGGGATTTTTATTCTTCCATGTTTGTGACCTCCGGGCTGTTTGGACTCATCATGTACCTTGCCGGTATAGTTGCTATCTTTTTATACCCCTATATTCTGCCACCGGAGAAAACTGAGACGCAAGAGATAAAGGAATCCGTCAGGAATCGTTAAAAAATAACTTGATCTAAATACCCTGAAGGGCAGAAACTTGTTTCCAAAACCCCTTAAATGGGTATTTTGAAAACAAAAGATCAAGTAATTTTGGAGCCGATCCTTATCCGATAAATCACACCCTTACAAATGCGATTTTCCCTTGCCCGCACCGGAAGAAAAAAGATATGGTGTTCTATACTTTAAAATTAGCCTTTATCCATGTTTGACCGGAGGTACTAATGAAATTAAGAATACTGCTAAGCATGTTTATCTTCTTTTTTATCTTTTCCGGGACCGCCATGGCCCTGAAATGCGGCAATACCTTTATAAAACCGGGGGTAAGCACCCTTGAGGTCCTCCATGCCTGTGGAGAGCCCAAGTTCAAAGAAACAGTCGGCTCAGGCGGCAAATCCGGAAAAATAGAAGAGCGGTGGGGCTACGGCCCTCACAAGGGTAATTATTATTTCCTCTACTTCAAAGGCGGAGTATTGGAAAAGGTGGATTCCAAAAAGAAATAGAATTGATTAAACCCGTTTTGGAGGACCAGGGTGGAACGATTCCTCCTCTGACGGGTGCATCATTCCCGATACAAGTGCATTGCAAGTTGCAATGGATCAGATCCAGGGGACCTCCCTCACAGTAATCAGACCGTTTGAAAGTCCGTGGGCGCTCAACAAAATGGTCTGGAATATGATCTCTTTTTTTTGCCCATTTCCTGGAAAATGCAGGTTTCGACGACAGCCATCAGGTCATCTATAACACCGGTATGATTCAGTATGGTTTCATAGATTTCTTCATCATGGGTATTGGCGGACTGCGGTCATGCTTTATAGACAAATCGCTCACATTTTCACGACCTCATAAGCCTACCCAGTGACTTTAACCTTGTATCCAAATTTCATGGAGGAGGAACATTATTCTATCATCCAATTCTCAAGATGGTGTAATATTCACGCCCATTTTTTTTATTTAGGCCTCTTTTACCACCTCTGCCGGCAATACAATCATTGCAATCCGTCGTGCCTGTGTATATGTTCGAATCAATTTATCTGCCAATGATATTTCTATTTTTGCGGTTTCAAGCTCAATTGAAGTTTCATGTCCCATCTGCTGAGATCTCACTGTCAACAGCTTATCCGCCAGTTGGTTGAGACGATCTTTCCTAATGAGAACTTCCGTAGCAGCCTGCTGATCATTTTCACAAATGGATTTGATAGCCAGGTTCAGGGTATTCAGCACCTCTTTGTGGAGGTCTTTAAATATTTCCCTGGTACTCTCGCTAACCTCCCGATCCTTGTTGATGAACTTTTTAATCAATATCGAAAGCTCGGTTTCAATTATATCTGCCAGAGTTTCTAAACTCACAGTGGCTGTCATCAGGCCCTGATGGATTTTACTTTGATCCTCGGTCAATGACTGCTGCCGGATTTTGCTCAGGTAGTTAAAGATTGCATCTTCAAGGATATCCACTTTGTCATCAAGTCTTTTGACGGCCTCCACTTTATTGAGATCCTTGGTATTGGCGGCGTCGGGAAGGTCCGCCAGCATTTTTGAAGCAATTTTTCCCATGCGGCCGAATTCCATTCGAACCTGCTCCAGCGCCACATCAGGGATTGAAATAACTGCCTCATCCAGGAATTTGGGTTCAATAATGATTCCGGTTTTTTCAGGCCTGTCCGGAACCAGCTTTTCCGCAAGCTTTGCAAACCAGGTTGTAAATCCAAGAAACAGGGTGGTGTTGATGACGTTGAAAAGGGTGTTGGCATTGGCAATCTGTCTTGGAATTGCCTGTTCGACATCCCCGGGAGAGACCGCAACGGCAAGGTCGGCAAGTTGTGAAATAAACGGCAGCCAGACCAGCACACCAATAATATTGAATAAAATATGGACAACAGCAGCCCTTACTGCCTCAACAGGTTTCCCCATGGCGGCGAGCATTGCTGTGACACAGGTCCCGATATTTGCACCAAGGGCCAGAGCAATACCTGCAGGAAGGGTGAGCAGCCCTTCTGTGGCCATGGCAATGGCAATACCGACTGTCGCAGCAGAAGACTGGACCAGTCCTGTGAAGAGCATCCCTGCCAGAATACCTAAAAGAGGCCGCTCCATATTTTTTAAAAAGACCATAAACGGTTCATAACTGCGGAGCGGCGACATGGCATCACTCATGATTCCCATGCCGAAAAAAACGAGGCCAAGCCCCATAAGCATCATACCTGAGTATTTTACTCTCTCCCGTTTGGCTGTAAATGTCATAAAAAATCCAATGGCAATGGGCAGAAGAGCATAAGCTGCAATATTAAAAGCCAACAGCTGAGCTGTCATGGTTGAACCGATATTAGCTCCCATGATAACGCCGACGGACTGGGCCAGCGTCATCACATTTGCAGTGATAAAACTGACAACAAGTACTGTTGTTACTGACGAAGAATTAAGCACCGCTGTGATAAAAGCTCCGGTCATGGCGCCCAGGATGCGATTGGTCGTCATTTTGGACAGAAGAGTTTTAAGTGAATCGCCGGCAGACATTTTGAGCCCTTCTGAAAGCATGTCAAGTCCTGCAAGAAAGAGTGCCAATCCACCAAACAGCCCCATGATCAGTTTAAACCACTCAATCTGAGTATTTTCAGACCCTGCAATGGCTGGAAAAGGAAAAATTAGGGTAAATACACAGAATAATCCTAAGATTAGGCAGCTTGCCTTCTTAACGGAGATATTCCAAGGGCTTTTTAACATATTGCCTCCTAAGGATCGGCTTCAAAATTACTTGAACTTTTGTTTTCTAAATCCCCTGGCTTTTGAGGGGTTTAGGAAACAATTTAGATCAAGTTATTTTGTAACGATTCCTAAGTAATTAAGTTCAATATTGGAGTAAATCACAATTGCGACTCAACGGGCAGTATCCCAAGCAGGTTAACCTTGAATCTCAGCCAAAAACCGGCATGGGGCTCTTCCGTCAGCGTTGCGGGTTCCCCGCCAACCAGGCCGTGCCATAGGATCTTTTTCTTGCCTTTCACTTCTTTTAGCTCAAGACGAAACGCGAGTTTTCCGATATCCCGGTCAAACGACTCACCAAATCGCTGTGCCATTTCCTCGCAGGAAATCACCAGTCCGATTTCCGTGTTGTGGACTAACGAGCGGGGATCAAGGTTCAACGACCCGATAAACATCTGCCTGCGATCCAGCACAAACGTTTTGGCATGCAACGTGTCTTTGTGGGAATGATCGACGCCCTGCTGACCGATTCGGGTCTGCAGGCTGTGTTTGCGATTTAATTCATACAACTCAACGCCGCCTTCCAACAGCTGCATACGATAATCCGAATACCCGGCATGCACGATCGACATGTCGTTAGAAGCCAGCGAATTGGTTAGGATCCGAACCCGCACGCCCCCCTCAACCAGCCCCAGCAAAAAAGCGGTGCCCAATTTGCCCGGGACAAAATAGGGAGTAATAATGATCAGCTCCTCTTTCAAACTTTCGATGTGTGGCTTGAGCTTGGGGACCAAATGATACTCGGTCTTGTCAAATTTATGAAGCACTTTTTCGGGCAAATCGTAGACCAATTCCGCGTCACCCCACTTGAAATTAACCGTATCTGCCTTGATTCTTTTAAATAGATCCGTATCCTTGAGCATCTGAACATACTTGGAGGTTGCCTCCCCCTCGATACGCGCTTTCAAGTCCTCCCGCTTTTTTTTGATTTCATCGGCGGTCGGTTCTCCTTCTATCAAGGCCGGCACCGGGTAAGCCAACTCACTGTTCCAGTATCGATCAAATGCCGTAGCGACCTCCTGCACGACCGGTCCGATCACCAACACATCCAGGTCCGCAAACGCATTAGTCGGATTCGCCTGGAAGTACTGATCCCCGATGTTGCGCCCTCCCACAATGGCGAGCTGGCCGTCCACCGTAAAACTCTTGTTGTGCATACGCCGTGTAACCGATCCCAAGCGGGTCACAAATTGGGTTGTTCGGACCCTTTTGCGGTTAAATGGGTTGAATATACGCATCTCGATATTGGGAAGGGATGACAGGATGCGGATATTTTTGTCCCGCCCCTTCAGATCCATATCATCCACCAGAATCCGTACCCGCACGCCTCTTTCCGCGGCTTTGACCAATAGCTCGGTAAACAGATGGCCCACAAGATCGTTATGGAAATGGAAATACTGCACATCAATGCACCGCTCGGCATAATGGATCATCGTGGCTCGGGCCAAAAATGCCTCCTTGCCTTGACCCAGCAAATGGAAACCGGATCTGCCGGGGTTTGCGGCCTTTTCGTCCGCCAAATCTTTCGCCCAGGCGGTGTCCTGGGTATCCTTAAGGGCATAAGATACCGGCCGTTCAATATCGGTAGGCAAACTGGCGCAACCGATAGCCACTAACTGAAAAATAATGAAGACTGCAAAGATGTATCGGTTGAAAACCTTCATTTTTTATCCCCCCTTAGTTAAGTGACTCAACTTCCGGTGATTGAAAAAGCTAGCAAATTAGAATATAAGCATTTAAAATATTGGTTAAGCAGAGTACCAATACATAAACCCACCACCCCACGGATTAGTTTTCTCCCACGAGAATCTCAACCCGGCGGTTAAATTTTCGTCCGTCTTTCGTGGCGTTATCAGCCAAAGGGTTCAACTCCCCGTACCAAAAGGATAAAATTCGTGATGCATCAATGTTCTGGGTCTTTTCCAGATAGTTGGCCACCTGCTCCACCCTTCTCTTTGACAGAGCAAGGTTATAGGATTCATCCCCGATACTGTCAGTGTGGCCTGCCATTACAGCAAAAGCCGATTTGTTTGTCTTAAGAAATGTGCCTAAAATATTAAGCTGGATTTTAGTCTTTTGGTCAATTTCAGCAGTGTCAAAATCAAATAAAATGTTCTGGGGTTTTATTCCCACGATCTTCTGATCAGTTACCGTGGTAATCTCCTTTGAGGCCACAACGGTAAAAAGTGCCTCGGAATTGTATGCGGGATAATCAAGAAACTCATCAAAACCGATCACCCTTGAGCAAAAATTAAACTCTTTGGCCTTTGTAAATAGTTCTGTGCTGTAGAAATCATCATTGGTATT
>PIVQ01001500.1 GCA_003354055.1 Desulfobacteraceae bacterium
ACCCAAGAGACACACTTTTTATAGACGACAGCATCCCCAATATAGATACTGCAGAGCGTCTTGGAATCAAAGGCTTTCATTTTAAACGCAGTACGGATTGTTATTTGGCAATACGAAAATTACTCTTCGGAGATATAGCAAAACATGAATGAACCTTTTTGGGAAGCGTCATACAAAGTTGATGATGTCGCTACATTTGGAATTGAGCCGAATCCAACAATTCAAGAAAGATGTCCGTTGTTTACAAAGAGTGGAAAAGTTCTGGATGTTGGCTGTGGAGAAGGTACGAATGCAATTTTTTTGGCTCAAAAAGGATTCGTTGTCGATGCTTTTGATATTTCTGAATCAGGGATAAAAAAATTAAAACAATTAGCATCGAAAAATCATGTTGATATATCCGCATGGGTTCAAGATTTACGCGATTATGACTTTGAAAAGGAATACGATGTTGTCACATCTCATGGAACCCTTCATTTTGTTACAAAACAAGAATGGAAGAAATTCATTCTTAAAGCGAAGCAAAAAACCAATAATGGTGGCATTCACATAATGCAAATATTCACCAACAAAATCCCTGCGTCTTCTGAAATTGCCCCATTCGTCAGAGGACTTGCAAATGAAGGTGAATTATTTGAACTTTATGATGATTGGAAAATAATTGAAACAAAATCCTATATTTTCGAAGATGAGCATCCGGGAGTAGAAAAACATTTTCATGCGTCGAACAAAATAGTGGCAATGAAATAGAAAAACCGAAACAGCGCTTAATTGGCACCGGGAAAGGCTACGGTTTTCTCAATCATCATTAGATTGCACAATTTCAAGGCTGTAATCCAGGTTTTTAATATTCGTTTACCGCCCCCTTAGCGGTGCGTGTCAAGCAAGTTGTCGCCTTTGTTAAAATATTGTCTAATATTCCCGCCCAATTTTCTCATGGCCTCCGACGAGTAATTGAGGCCCATTCTCAGCCATGAGAAAATTGA
>PIVQ01001501.1 GCA_003354055.1 Desulfobacteraceae bacterium
AGTTATTTTTAACCAAGAGTTAGTAAAGTTTAAGCAAACAGGCCGTTACAAAGCGTATTTTGATGCCCTAGAAAGCGGCGCTTATAAATCACTTATTAGCGTCGAAGTAGAGTAACACCGCATAGAACATTTAAACGCCTCTCACGTGAGCACGCTCTACGTCTACAAACAAAGCTCACCTAATCACCTGTAAATACCGAACTTACTCGCGTATACAAACAAAGCCAGCCTAAACACCTGTAAACGCTCAGCTTGCTTGCTTAAAAAGCGCAGCTTTTAATTACATTTACTTATATCGCATTAGCGGTGGCAATAAACAAAGCCAACCTAAACACCTGCAGACGCCAAGCTTGCTTGCGTAAAAAGCGCAGTTTTTAATTACATTTACTTATATCGCATTAGCGATAGCAACAAACAAAGCCAGCCTAAACACCTGTAGACGCCAAGCTTGCTTGCGTAAAAAGCGCAGCTTTTAATTACTTATATGCACTGGCGATGGCAACAAACAAAGCTGGCCTAAACACCTGTAAACGCCAAGCTTGCTTGCGTAAAAAGCGCAGCTTTTAATTACTTATATGCACTGGCGATGGCAATAAACAAAGCCAGCCTAAACACCTGTAAACGCCAAGCTTGCTTGCATAAAAAACGCAGCTTTTAATTTGTAGGTATGATCTAACATCACGCTTTATTTTAATTTTAAATCACTGCGGATGAGGCATTTATAACGCAAATCCAAACCCAATTTCCATCCGTCCACTCACCTTATCAATACACTCCAAACAGGTTAAAAATTATGTACTTTAAAAGGTATTTTTAACCACTGAGAATATTCACGTTTAAGATTTGGTAATTGTGTATACAACATCTTTTTTAATTTTTGTTCAGACAACTTGCTACACGGTGACTGTTGCTCAGCAAGCATTATATTTTTTAGTAAAGCTCTCCCTGCCTGTGTATCCATTAAAAAATAAATAGCAGCCCA
>PIVQ01000084.1 GCA_003354055.1 Desulfobacteraceae bacterium
ATCGTTACAAAATAACTTGATCTAAATACCCTGAAGGGCAGAAACTTGTTTCCAAAACCCCTTAAAAGACTGGGTATTTTGAAAACAAAAGATCAAGTAATTTTGGAGCCGATCCTTAAGTCATAAACAGATCAGCTGTTTTATTATGGCAACCATTGGACTTGTGATGATAATCGGTGTCAGCAGTACAAATCAATCCCATGGCAATTTTACTGGAATCGCCTTTGGGCTGGCAGCAGCTGCTTTATATGCCACCGTGATCTTGTTAAATAAGCATATCAAATCCGTCACCGGAATTGATCGGACACTGATTCAGTTTTTTGCCGCCATCATCATTCTGCTGCCCTATATTTACCTGACCACAGGTATTCATATAACCAACCTGGACCGGTGGGGACTGTTTAACCTGTTGTTCCTTGGTACGGTTCATACGGGGATCACCTATTGCCTCTATTTTTCATCGCTGAAAGATTTGAAAGGGCAGGAAGCTGCTATATTCAGCTATATTGATCCCCTAGTTGCTATCATCATTTCTGTTCTGATCTTAAATGAATCCATGAGCCCTGTTCAGATCCTTGGAGGGTTGATGATCCTAGGATTCACACTATTCAATGAGCTTAATGTGGGTGCATTTACCAACAAGAGAATTAAGAACATGAAGCGACAATAGTATCGGCCATACTATTTTTAGGGCGTACGGCATCAGTTCCCGCTGTTCTCAAAAATTGCGGCCGCCCTCATATTTAGGTTTACAAGCCTGATTTTATCCTGTAAGTAGACTGGTTTGCTTAAGAACCGCAATCAAAGAAAAACCTAAAAGATCACAGGAAAATATAATGTCCGCCGTATTTGGTATTGATTTTGGCACATCCAACTCAGCATTGTCCGTTGCCAGAGAAGGAAAGGTGGGGCTTCTCAATGTAGATCCTCAAAACCCCATTTCCAACTCCCTGAAATCCATCCTCTATTTTTTAAAAGAGGACGGTAAAACCCAGTCCTTTGTAGGGTATGAAGGCGTCAATCAATATATTGAGAACGAGGCAGACGGCCGGTATATGCAGTCTATTAAGACTTTTTTACCGGACACGGGATTTGAAAAGACAGCCATCTACGGGAAGACCTACACCCTTGAAGAGCTTATCTCCATTTTCTTAAAAAAAATGAAGGAGCGGGGACAAATCCTCATTGATGAAGAGGTTGATCATCTCATATTGGGCCGTCCCGTTATTTTTTCCGAAGACAGCGAGAGAGAAAGCATTGCCAGAGAGCGGTTAATCCGCGCTGCCCAAATTGCCGGGTTTAAAGAGGTTACTTTTCAGATGGAGCCAATTGCAGCGGCTCTTGCCTATGAAAAAACGCTGACGTCAGGAAAAGAAGAGATCGTTCTGGTCGGAGATTTTGGAGCAGGCAGCTCCGATTTTACCATCCACAAGGCCGGACAATCCACTGGCAAAAATTTGGATTCCCGGGGTCAGGATATCCTTTCCGTTGGCGGGGTCTATATCGGCGGGGATAATTTTGACTCTCAGATCATGCGGGAAAAAGTCGCTGCCTACTATGGAAAAAACGTCACAGTCAAATCCATGTTCAGTGATAATGAGACAGGGCTTTCCTCTCTGGTGATACGCAAACTCATGCAATGGCACCATATCCCCCAGTTGCGACGCCCCAGGACATTAAATAATATCAAAGAGTTAAAGGTAAATGCCGCATTCAAGGATAAAAAGATATTGGGAAACCTTGAAAACCTGATTCATTCAAACTACGGCTACCTGCTGTTCCGCGCCATTGAAAAAGCCAAGTGCGAACTGTCCGGGCAGGACAGCTCGCAGATACTGTTTGATGACTACGATATCACTATTGATGAAGCCATCCTCCGGGAAGAGTTTCAGTCCATGATCCAAAAGGAAGCAGCCAGGATAGACCAGTGCATTGATGAGACTATGGCCAAGGCAGGTCTTGGTCCGGATGATATTGATGTGGTCTTTCTAACAGGCGGGTCTTCCTATATTCCCCTGATCCGTTCCATATTTGAAACCAAAATCGGAGCCGGGAAGATCCGGACAGCGGATGCTTTTACAAGCGTGGCATATGGTTTGGGACTTTACGGAAATATGTTGAACAATTAGGTTTCAAACATCCATATCCAGGACCAGGTGTTTTACTTTGAGCAGCTGAACCATCTCGCTATCCTTATCCCGTTTTCCGATTCCCGAGATGTAATTATTCATCTCGGTGGTCAGGCTTTCGGGCATATCATCTATATGTGCCCGAGATAATTTTTCTATGGTTTCAACTGAATCAACGGCAATGGCATTGATGGTAGCCTCATATTCAAGAATAACTGCAATTTCACGATTTCCCTCTTTTAACAGGGTTCTTGCCTCTGCAAAAAGTTCAATCATCATTGCCAGTTCATTGTCCTTTGTTTTGTTGATCAGGTTAAATGCCTCTTCGAACTCCCCGCTCTGTTCATGGGCTTTGACGTCCACGGCTATACCATGGATTTTTTTATGGGGGGTATCAAATTTTCTCAGGCAACTTGCCAGAAGTTTATTATCGGTATCAAAGTGATCATACCATTTACCAAAGGCACATTTATGGGGATCTGTCGCCAGTTTAAAGGCCCGCTTTTCCTTTACGGACAATTCCAGTTCCGTTATCCAGTTTCTATGATCTAGCTCCCGCTGTTCCAGAAGAGAGATCAGATCGGTTGTTTCCTTAAGTTGAGAGGGGATGCCCATTTTCATCCGCAGATCGATCACTGGTATGATCTTGCCCCGAAGATTTATGACCCCTCTTATGTATGGCGGACTTTTTGGAACAGGGACAGTTTTCGGCATTTCCACCATTTCCCTGACATGGCTGGCAAGAACGGCATAGGGTTGACCAAGCAGATAAAAGATAACCCATGGCATCTGGCTGTCAAAATCAGACATACCTTTACTCCTTGTTTTTAAATAGTAATTGTATATCAACTCTTGGGGATTTGGGTTAGGCCTAAAGCATTTTGATCACAGATCTGGATTGAGTTGATTTTATATAATGCCATCTACCACAAAGTGGTGTCAAGGTTCTATTCTATATTGACTAAATTCTCAGAATACCGCAATATAGTAATAAAACTAGGGGATACCATCTAACAAACCTTAAACTCGGAGTGCGAATGAAGATCGTAATTCCAGGTAACAGCAGGTTAGGATATTATTTTTTGTGGACTATTCGCCACTCCCCCAAATTTTCAGGTTTAAACAATCAGTTGGATAAAAGCAGATCGTATAGTTTTTTTGACCATCTCGCAAACCATTTGTCTTTGCATTTCTTATGCAATGAGGAGGGACAGCTTTGAAACTTACAATAGGAAAAAAACTAACATTCAGCTTTCTCGGATTAGCCCTGCTTGTGCTTTTATCCGGGGGTGTCGGAATAATGATACTGGAACAGGTTGGCCAATCAGGTGATATCGTCGCTAAAGAAAAAGCGCCAACCCAGTATTGTGTTATGAAAACCGACCTATCAGTTGAAGGTATACAGAGGTTAATAGCGGATTACAGTCTTTCATTCTCAGGCCTCGCAGAAAAGGAAAAAGCTCTTTTATCAATGCTTGATGAACTGGATATGTGGATTGCAATACTTGAACATGGATCATCGTCCGAAGCATTTAAAAAAAGCAACGCTTACAATACCTATAAATCCTTAAAACTGGATATTGAAGTACCCCAGGGATCAAAAGAACTGATAAAAATTTTGTCCGTTGTAAAGCAAGAAAGGAACACCTTCAGGCAGAAGGTCGTTGAGCTTATCCAGGCACATAATAGCTATGCGGCATATTCGTATAACGATGATGGTAATATATATGACTTACCATCGTATGTTCTTTTGATTCAGCAATACATCTCCACCTGGTATATTTCCCTTGAAAGTGTTGTGGTCAGCGTAACAAAGTTTGAAAAAAACACAGATCCGGACAAAGGCCCACTGGGGACATGGTTAAATAATTATACGCTTGAAGATGAGACGTTTAACAAGATGGTTTTAAAGTTAAAAAAATATAATAATAAACTTTTGACCACAGCTGGAAAAATTAATGAACAAAAAGAGTTTAAGGGTAAGGAAAAATTTTTAATAAAGAATCGAGCCAACCTTGCCCGCGTAAACAAATATCTTGAAAAGATAAATAAACACATAACCCCACCTTTTAAACAGCTTCGTGCAGTTAAGAGAGAAAAAACAATAGAGGTAAATGATTCTGGGAGAGAAATAAGCTCAGATTTAGACCAGCTTATCAAAATCGCTGAAAAAGAAATGTCGATGGCCTTGAAAGTGTCTGAAGATGCCAAACGAAAAGGAAAAATTTTTCTTATAGGCCTGACGATTTGTGCGGTTGCAATTGCATTGGCTTTGGGCATCTATACCAGCCGGTATATTACCCGGGCAATTACCGCTTTAGCTGACGTAACCAAAGCTATATCTCAAGGCGAACTAAGAAACACGGTGGATATTACATCACGGGATGAGTTAGGTGAACTTGCAAATGATACCAATGCCATGTCAAAAAACTTACGGAAAATTATCAGGCAGATCACAAACTACTCAGGCCAACTTACAACGTCTTCTACAGATCTGACCGGTGTTGCCGGGGCCATGTCTGAAGGCGCATTGATGATGACTCAAAGATCTGAATCAGTTGCTGCAGCGGCTGAGGAAATGAGTGCAAATATGCATTCAGTTGCCGCGGCCACAGAAGAAGCAGTTACCAATATAAATACCGTTTCTATAGCGACCACTGAGATTAATTCTTCTATTAACCAAATTGCAGAAAGCTCTGAAAAAGGGAATATAAAAACCCAGGAAGCGGTCAACAGAGCAGGGAGTGCAAGAAAGCAAGTTGACAAATTAGGTGAGGCAGCCAAAGAGATTAACAAGGTGACCGAAGTAATTTCTGAGATTTCAGAGCAGACCAATCTTCTGGCCCTGAACGCAACAATCGAAGCTGCCCGAGCAGGGGAAGCCGGTAAGGGGTTTGCAGTTGTTGCATCAGAGATCAAGCAGTTGGCTTTGCAGACAGCCGAGGCTACAAGTGATATAAAAAAACGTATTGAAGATATCCAAAAGTCAACATCCGGAACAGTTGATGAGATAAGAAGCGTTTCTCAAATAATTGAAGAGATTAACAGTATCGTGAGTACTATAGCAGCGGCCGTGGAGGAACAATCTGCCACAACCAAAGAAATATCCGAGAATATGGGCCAGGCAACCAACGGCTTAGAAGAAATTAGTGAGAATGTTGCCCAAAGTACTACTGTTGCCTCAGGAATCGCGGAGGATATTGTTGAGGTAAACACCAGCAGTAATGAAGTCCTAAGCAATAGTGAACATGTAAATAACAACAGCGTTGAATTGAAAAAACTGGCCTCTGATCTTAAGGAGCTTATCAATCAATTCAAACTATAAGATGTTAAAACCGTTGGACACTACAACACTTTTCTAAAGGAGAAGCATTATGTTAAAAAAATCATTATTTGCCTTCATCGGTCTTTTTGCTGCACTTTTTATTACGTCGATTGGACTTTGCGAGCCGCTTACACCTCAACTTGCCAAGCAAAAAGTTATCGAAGCCTGTAATTTGCTGGAACAAGAAGGCGAAGCTGCTTTTGAAAAAATCAAGGATCCTGAAGGCCCCTTTAGATTTGCAGATGGGCAGGGTTACATCTGGATACAGGATTTTAATGCTATTGTCTTGATGCACCCAATCAAACCGTCTCTTGATGGGAAAGACATGTCCGGTTTTGCAGATAAAGACGGCACATTGCTGTTCTTGAATTTTAGTGATATTTGTGAAGAATATGGTGCAGGATGGGTGCCTTATGTCTGGCCAAAGCCGGGGCAGGAAGCAACCTCGCCTAAAATCTCCTATGTCAAAGCCGTAAAACACGGCGGCAAGGACTATGTAGCAGGAGCAGGCATGTACGATGTCACACCGACTGATATTGGAAAATTGTTTCCTGATGATCCAATATATGAAGAATAATTTTAAAAAAAATCGGAGGGCTTTCAAAGCCCTCCGAAAA
Organism: Desulfobacteraceae bacterium; assembly: GCA_003354055.1. The sequence continues at coordinate 6,072 of PIVQ01000084.1, forward strand.
ACAAATGACATCCATTGGCTATAGATCACATCTCCCGGCCATTTTTTTTGTATTTCATTGCCGGTTTAACAGTTATTCTATTGCTTAGGATCGGCTTCAAAATTACTTAACCTTTTGTTTCCAAAATCCCCTGTCTTTTAAGGGGTTTTGGAAAGAATTTAGGGTAAGTTATTTTGTAACGATTCCTTATTCATTTATTTTAAAAAACTGAATATCCGGTGCATTACGTTTCGGTGCTCTGGCATATCTCAGCTTGGGATATCCCACCATAACTGCACCGTGTCCGGCATAACCTTCGGGCAATCCCAGCATCTTGGATAACGGCGGCCACTGGGCGGCAGCAAAATTAACATATCCGGCCCAGCATGAGCCAAGGCCGAAACCGGGTAATGCCAGTTCCAGATAGGCAAGTGCCGTATGGCAGTCAGCAGCAGCTGATCCTATTTCCTTATCTGCATAGGTAAAAACAAGCATAGGGGCATCCCGTGTAATACGGTCCACACCGCGATCCCATTGACTGACAAGGGCCTCCATATTAAAGGTGACGGCAATCTCCGGGTGATTTTCAATTACATAGCGCATCCAGTCGATAACATGTTCCGCAATTGCCGTAACATCCTTTTTACGTTCTACGACCAGCCATCTTACAGACTGCCGGTTACTGCCCGTGGGCGCACAGCTGGCAACGGACAGGACTTCTTTCAGAAGATCGGCCCGAACCTCTTTGTCCTTGTAACGGCGGATGGATCGCCGGGATCTTAAAAAATGTTCTGTCTGCGTGGCATCAAGGACCTGTTTCCGGTCAATGGGCATACAGTCGTCAGGTGTCATGGTTTCAAGAGAAAATGCCCCTTTGGGACAGACGGCCACGCAATGTCCGCAATTGATACAGAACTCTTCGGCCCCATTAATGGGAGAAGGGCCCTCTTCCGTCATTTCAATAATATGGGCCGGGCAGTCCAGGGCACAGATACCGTCTTTGTCGCATTTGCTTTGGTCGATAGTAAATAATGTCATTTTTACCTCAATTTCTTCCACCGATACCGGAAGGTGTGGTGGTTCATGTTTAAAAGTTTTGCGGCCCTACTTTCATTGCCATTTGCCTTTTCCACCGCAAGGGCCATGTACCGGCGTTCAATTCCCGTGAGCAGATCTGTAAGGTGAATCCCCTCTTCCGGTATATGAACTGATTTTGCATCGGAAGGGGCATCGGTTGCAACATTCGCGGCAACCCTGGTACCAAGACCCAGATCGGCTATAGAAACAAGATCGGTTCTTGCCACCAGCACACTGCGTTCAACGATGTTTTTCAACTCCCTGACATTGCCGGTAAAGGTATGGGACAGGAGAAGATCGCGGGCTTCGTTGGAAAAACCCTTAAGCTTTTTTTTAAATTTTTGATTGAACTCGTAGAGAAAATGCTTGGCCAGGGGCTCAATATCATCGGGTCTCTGGTTAAGGGAAGGAATATCCGCCTTTACCACGCAAAGTCTGAAGTAAAGGTCTTTTCGAAATAATTCTGCATCCACCAGATCTTCAAGTTTTTTATTGGTGGCGGAAACCACCCGGGTTTTCACCACCCGGCTTTGGGTACCGCCGACCTTGTAGAACTCTCCGCTTTCCAGAAACCTGAGCAGCTTGGCCTGACCGGCCGGACTCAGATCAGCCACTTCATCCAGAAAAAGAGTGCCCTCATGGGCCTCTTCGACAAATCCTTTTTTCCCCTGGGGCCTGGCACCTGAAAAGGCGCCGGGTTCATATCCAAACAGCTCGGACTCGATCAGCTCTTCTGGAAAGGCCGAGCAGTTCACCGCGATAAAAGGCCCCTGAAACACAGGGCTTCTGGCATGGATGGCCTTGGCAATGAGTTCCTTTCCCGTACCGGTTTCCCCAAGGATCATGATGGGGGTATCCGGGCTTTTAGAAACCATGTTGATGAAATCCATGACATTTTCAATATTTTTACTCTCACCGATAAAACAGGGTTCGTTCTCTTTGAGAAACTTTTCCTGGAGCAGCTTAACCTCTTTGACCAGGGCGATTGAGGCAGCTGCCTTCTGAATGGTCAGCTCCAGAATATCCGGGTTAATGGGTTTGAGGATAAAATCAAAGGCACCGCTTTTCATGGACTGGATGACCATGGAAATATCTTCATAGGCCGTGATCATGATCACAGGTACATCAGGGTGATTTGCCTTAAGCCGTCCCAGGGCCTCTATCCCGCTCATCACGGGCAAGCCGATATCCATGAGTACCAGATCCGGTACCTCGTTATCCAGGGAGGACAGAAAAGATTCCGCATCTTCAAATAGCCGAACAGTATACGTCCCGGACAACACGATATCCAGGGAATCTCTTATGGTTTCCTCATCATCAACAATGGCAATGCTGTATTGAATCATCTCTAATTGGTCCTGTCCGCCTAACTGGTTTTATCAGGCGATTTTAAGGGCAGTTCAATAAAAAACTGAGCGCCACCGGTGCCCGAGGCATTAAATTTAAGAGTGCCGCCGTGATCCAAAATGATCCTGTGGCAGATGGAGAGCCCGATGCCCGAGCTGTTGGTTTTTGTGGTATAAAAGGGATCAAATATCTTGGACTGATGTGCATGGGGAATACCGGGCCCTGTATCCCTGACACTGATAAGAATATTCTCTTTTTTCCTGTCCAGACCTGTGGACAGCTCGATTGTTTTTTCCCCTTCAAGCTCTTTCATGGCCTCAGCCGCATTGGTCACCAAATTGAGAACGACCTGTTCAATAAGATGGGGCTCTGCATAACATTCAGGCAGGCTTGAATCCAGGTCTTTAACCAGGCGGATATCTTTCTTTCGGAGGGTAACCGCAGTCAGCTTGGTCACCTCATCAATATACCTGTTCAGATCCGCCATCACAAACTGGGGCCGGCTGGGCTTTGAAAAATCCATGACCCGCTTGATAATAGATTCGATCTTGCAGGAGGCAAGTTCTATCTTATCAATAATGGAGACAACCTTGGTGATGTCTCCCATCTGGTTGTAGATCTGTTTGAGGGCTTTGAGATAAATATAAATACCGGATAACGGATTTCTGATCTCGTGGGCAATGCCGGCTGTAACCCGGCCAAGAGATGTCATCTTGTCCTGGATTCGTAAAAAACTTTGGACCTCTTTTGAATCGGTGATATCCATGATATTGGTCAGAATCGATTCCACACCCAGGTAATTAATTTTCCGGGCGGAAAAAAGCGCCCATCTCAGCTCGGAGTTTTCCTTACCGTCCAGAACCGGATGATATTGGAAATCCGCCTCTATATGACTGATCGAACCTGCCACAAGGTCCTGGTACTTTTTTTGAATCCGCTCTCTGTCCCCCTCGTAAACATGAAGAAATGCGGGAGGTTCAAACACCTGATCCATAAGTCTGTGGACATTTCGAAGCCCGTGGTTTTTATAGACAATGGCATGGTCCTGGATAATGGAGGTATAGTTCAGAGAGTTCTCAATCAGGATTTTGAACCTGGCCTGGCTTCTCTCCCTGGATTTTTCCGCAAGAGATCGCTTCTTCTCCAATTCCATGCGATAGAGCCCCATGGCAATATCGTCAGCCACCTCTTTGATAATGCTTTTTTCCGTATCATCCATGGCCAGGCGTTTAGGCGTGGACAGCACCATAAAGCCATACCGGACATTTTCGTACCTTAAGGCCACGGCAATGGCACCACGGCCCGAATAATTTTCAGCCAGCACACAATCCGTACATTCCACAATGGGATCATGGACCGAATACACCTCCGGCGAATCCAGGGTAGCACGGATACACCGGGTAAACTCCCGGCGGGCCAGACGTTTTTTCATGGGCTCAAACCTGCGGCTAAAACCGGAATCCGCCACCAGATCAACATTCTGATCCTTGTCAAACAACCCGATCCAGGCATTGAAATACCCCCGCCGGGCCACGAGGATATCACAGATCCCCTTTATCAGCCGCTCCCTGTCATTTTCTTTGACCAAAAGCCGTCCGACCTCCCGGATGGCATTCAGAACCAGGTTCAGGCGCTCAATTTTCTCTACGTTAATATCGTTTTCCACGCAAACCCCTTTGCGGCTGTTGAATGGTTTAGGCGGAGTATCAAAAATAAACCTCCCAGGTAGTTGGCGTGGCACTTCCAAAGACAGCTATCCATTTAGGAGAGTCACTTTTGCACGGGCGATTTTAATTTGATGCCACGCCTTACCTTTGAATATGTTTTTTTGGGCTTGATGACAAGAGAAATAAAAAAGGCTAAGCTCTATTACCCGGACCGGGGAGTGGAGCTTAGCCGTATTGGAAATATTTTATGCTGAACAGAGATCTTAAATCGGATAAGCCGCCTTTGGCAGGCAGATACTAAACTCAGTCCCCTTATCCACTTTAGAATCCACCTGAATGGTTCCGTTATGGGCATCAACAATACGTTTAACAATGGCAAGTCCGAGACCTGTACCGTTGATAAACCTGGTTTTTTCATTTTTCACCCTGAAAAATTTATCCCAGATCTGGTCCAGGGATTCTTCGGGGATGCCAAAGCCCGTGTCAGCCACATGGAGCCTGACATATTCGGCACTCTGGTCCACCCAGACCTCAATCTTACCCTTTTCAGGGGTATACCGGATGGCATTTGAAATCAGATTGGAGAGTACCTCTTCCATATTGTTCCGGTTGGCCATGACCGAGAGATCAGCCTCCCCGTCCCTTACGGCCAGGGTAATGGATTTTTCCAGGGCCTGGGCTTGGTAGAGTTCTACATGATGACTGATCAGAGGGTCCAGAGTCAGGGCTTCGCGATCCTGGTTGATCAGGCCGGATTCAATTTTGGCCAGATCCAGAAGCTCGGTTGAAAGCTCGGTTAAAGAGGTGAGCTTTAAAGAACTTCTTTCCAGAATTTCCCGCTGTTTGTCGGTCAGATCCCCTGCAAGACCGTCCAGCACAACCTTGAGCTGCATGAGAATGGAGTTCAGCGGGCTTTTTATTTCATGGGCCACCATGGAAACAAAATCCGATTTTGACTTATCCTGTTTTTTCAATGCCGTGATGTCATGGAAAACCGTGACCGTGCCAAGGTTTCTGTTCAGTCTGTCTCTAAAAGGGATACACCGGATCCCGATGACGATATCTTCCTGATCATTGCCGGTAGGAACCGTCACCTCTTCGGTGATTTCAGCAAAGGTATCTTCGGGCTGGTCAATGGCCTTGTCGATCATGGCCAATACCGTGGGTTCCTTGATCACCTTAGAGATTTCATTACCGATGACACGCCGCTGATGGACACCGATCATCCGCAGAAAGGCCGGGTTGGCAAGAGCTATTTTCTTCTGATGATCGGTAGTCAATACCCCGTCCCTCAGGGTATCTATCATAACCCGCATCCTGGATTTTTCCGTGGCAATGTCCTGGAGGGTGCGAATAAATTCAATGGCCTTGGTGATCACTACCCTGAGTTCCTGAGGAGAAAAGGGTTTGGACAGAAAATCAAAGGCACCTTTCTTCATGGTCTCAATGGAATGTTCAAGGGTGGCATAACCTGTAATAACAATGATCACGGTGTCGGGATGGCGGGACTTTATATCGGAGAGCACCTCCATGCCGGATAATCCCGGCATCATCAGATCCAGCAAAACAATATCATAGTGGGAATCCTGGATCATCTCAAGACCCTGGGTACCGTTCCCTGCCACATCCACCTCGCAGCCTTCCGCCCCGAGCATACGCTGGCAGGCATCCTGGATCCGTTTTTCATCATCCACCACAAGGACCCGTGGTTTAAAAAACACATCTTTGATCATCTTTTTGAGAGAGACATGCTCTCCCTGAATAATTGCGTCGTCGGGTCTGCTGGCGTTACTGCTTGTCTGGTGCATATATAAAATCTTTTCTATTGGTATCTTTAATTTGGTGATTTAATAAATCTGCTCTTCATCGGATCCCGCCGGCGGACAGAATGCCATCCCCTGTTCCTTGGGAAGGTACAGGGGGAATTCCATGATAAAGGTCGTTCCCTTGGATCCGGTTTTCTTTACGCTTATTTTTCCGCCGTGCTCTTCAATAATGCCGTATACAATGCTCAGTCCCAGGCCAGTACTTTTTCCTACCTCTTTGGTGGTGAAAAAGGGATCAAAGATCCTGGAAAGATTTTTATGGGGAATGCCCTTGCCCGTGTCCTTGATTTCCAGAAACACCTTTTTAAGGGTTGTATCCTTGTAGGTAAAAAGGCTGATGGTCCCTTTACCGTCAACGGCATCGGCCGCATTCATGACCAGGTTGATAATCACCTGATTCAGCTTGTTGGTGTCGGCATTGATCAGCATCATATCTTCGGCCAGATATTTTTTGATCTTGACGTTCAAAAATTTTTTCTGGTCCCGAATCAGCTTCAGGCTTTTGATTAAAACTTCATTGATCTGGACAATATTCTTATTGGAATCCGTGCTCCGGCTGTACACCAGAAGGCTTTTTACAATGTTCCTGCAGCGCTCTGCATCCTCAACAATATAGTTCAGATCCTGCTTGGCATCTTCATCCAGATCGTCCCGTTCCAACAGGAGACTTGCATAAAACAGAACACCTGTCAGGGGGTTGTTGATCTCATGGGCCACCCCTGCTGCCAGCTGGCCGATGGATGCCATTTTTTCAGACTGGGCCAATTGCTTCTGGGTGAGTTTGAGTTCGGCCTGAACCTTTTTCTTGTCTTTAATATCATTGTAAATGGCCATGGTGGCGGATTCATTGCCCTTGTCATCATAGATGATGGCTGCAGACATCTCCACCTCTATCTGCTCCCCGCTGGCATTGAGAATGGTAGTCCTGGGAATGATCAGCTTACCCTTGCCGCCGATCTTTTCATCCCGAAGCATCTTCATGATCTCCTTGGCCTTGCCCGGTGGGTAGAGCTGCTCTACATGGGTAATAGTGCCTTCATGGCCGTTGAAATCCCCGAAAAGTTCTTTGGCAACGGAGTTCATCAACTCAATATTGCCCTGCCGGTCCGCCGCAACAATGGCAGAGGCAGACGAATAAATAACCCGGCTGATAAACTCTTTCACGCCGATGAGCTCATTCTCCAGAGACTTGGTCCGGGTCACGTCCCTGATACTGGAAATCACATAGGCCACGTTGTCATCGTCGTCAAATATCGGGGAGAATACCCGGTCTTCCCATTTGTATTGGTGTTTTACCGTATAGGAGTGGATATCCTTGGTCTTGACCACCTTTGAGATTGGGCAGTCCTCTGAATCACAGGGGGTATCCTTGTACAAAAAGGAATGAAAGCATTTTTTGCCCACAATATCGGAAAGTTGAATCCCATAGGTATCCAAAAATTTTTTATTGGCTCCGACCACGGTCCGGCTTGGATCAATTACCACAGAGGGGTAAGACAGAGAATCAAATAGGCGGGTCCGCCAGAAGAGTTCCTCAGGCGACAGGTCTTTTGAAACATCTGCAGCAGCGGCAGGCGTATCAGCAGGCAGGTTGGCCTGCAAAGCTTCTGAATCACTCATGGGGTCTCAAATCCTTTTTCAAGGGCCGGTAAAGCCTTGGCACCCTGGCCACTGGGCAGCACCAGACTGACACTGGCACCGGTGCATCCGGCAAGGACAAGCGTTAGTCCTGCAAGTTCCAGGCAGGCCACAGCCGAGTTGAATATCCCAAACCGGTCTCCGAAATGGGGACCGTGAAAGGTAACAAGATCGACTGTTTCGATATGGGGATCCAGACCTGTAAACCGGTCGGATATGTCGCCTGCATCCAGCTTTGTCAGACAGTAAAGATGGCACGTCCTCTCATGTACAGGTGCTGACACTTCATGCACAGGTGCTGATACGTCATGCACTACCGCTGAACTGAAATAAAATTTGGCATCCATGTCATGGATAGCGTTACCGGCCGCTTCCAGATCTTCAAAAGAACAGGAAAGTCCCAAAAGGGTCAGGTCGGATTCAAGGGAGAATCCGTAGGTTTTGATCTTTTTTTCCCGAAAATATGCCTTTGTCTCCTGGTACCGCTTTTTTACAAATTCAGCAGTCTCTTCATGGAAAGACGGTTCGTAGGGGGTATGGGTGGGTGGCAGATCAAAGGTTTTTTCAAGCATGGTCAGGACCCTGTCCTTGTCCCTTTGTTCAATCACAAAGGAAATCATGGCATTGGACGAGATCATATGCAAAAACAAGATATTTTGTTTGCCGAACAAAGCCAGCAGATATCCCAGAGTTGCGGACTTTGAGCCGTGGGGGTAGACGGATACCATGCAGACCGGCTGTTCAGGATAGCCTTGCGGCACGTCTCCCTCAAGGCAGCATGAAATGGCGGTACCAAAACTTCCTGTCTCCAGCCCCAGACAGGGCAGATTTATTTTGTCACTGGCAAGGGGGGCAAACAGCAGTGGTGTTGACCCGGATTCATCCGAATCAGGATACTGCCGCAGATGGAACATCTGGTGGCCGACCCGTATGCCGTTGATTCTAATGGCGCTCATGGGTGTTATGGACGCACTCCTGATGTCAAGTTGGTAAGTGATGCAGCAAGCCTTAAGGAGAAAACTCCTAAGGCTTGCTGTTTATCATATCGAACCCGATGCCCGGAGGCGGGTTGTCACGCAGGAAAAACCTGGGCGTTAGCCCAAGTGTTAGCCGCAGTGATCTGCTACTATTTCCATCAACGCATCCAGGTCAATGGGCTTGGGTACGTAGTCGTCGGCAAGGGTGGTTTTACCGTCGTGATGGGTGTAGCTTGTGGTTTTAACTGAGTCTGCGACAGCAGTCAGCATGACCACAGCAATATCCTTGAGCCCGGCATCTGTTTTGATTTCTTCACAGACTTCCCAACCGTTTTTCCGGGGCATCATGACATCAAGGATCACCAATGCGGGTTTTTCTTCTTTGATCTTTTCCATGGCTTCCACGCCGTCATAGGCTTTTTCCACCTTAAAAGACTTAGCTTCCAACTTCATGGATACGGCTTCCACCAGATCCGGATCATCATCAACAACTAAAACCAATTTATTTTCACTCATATGAAAATCTCCTTATTTGACGAACAAAAGAACTTTCACCTTGCCTATTTTATACCTGAGGGCGGGGATACATTCCAGCCCCTTCAACTAGCTTATGTACTATTTCTTCCCACTCAATGGCCATGATATGAAAGCCTGCAACGCCCTGACATTCTTTCAGACGCTCCATCTGCTCAATGGCCATCTTAACACCTTCTTCAGGCTGTTTTTCCTTGGAAACCCCTTCAAGGCGTTTGATAACCTCATCAGGAACATCCATTCCGGGTACTCTTTTTTTCATGTACCGGGCCATGCCTACGGATTTCATGGGGGTGATACCTGCGAGGATATGAACCTTTTTATCCAGTCCTCGGTCGCAGACCCCTTTCATCCACTCTTCAAATTTATCAAGGTTGAATATACACTGGGTCTGAATAAAATCAACACCTGATGCAACTTTTTTTGCCAAACGAGCCACCCGAAGTTCAAAGGGATCGGCAAAAGGGTTGGCAGCAGCACCGATAAACATTTTGGGCGGCATCGAAATATCTTTCCCGCCCTGGAACTTACCTTCATCCCTCATGTTTTTTACCATATTGATCATGTTCACAGAATCAATATCATAAACTGCTTTGGCATTGGGATGGTCGCCGAACTTTGGATGATCACCGGACAGACAGAGCATTGTGTTGATGCCCAAAGAATAGGCACCAATAATGTCAGCCTGCATGGCAAGCCTGTTTCTGTCACGGGATACCATCTGGATAATGGGATCAAGTCCCATCTGTTTTACAATGGTAGCGCCTGCAATGGAGGACATTCTGACCATGGCGGTCTGATTGTCCGTAACATTGATGCCGTCCACATAATCTTTGATCATGTTGGCTTTTTTCTTAACTATCTCAACATCGCATCCTCTGGGGGGACCTACTTCGGAAGTCACTGCCAGGTGGCCTGCGGTCAACACTCTTTCAAGTCTGCTTTCAGTTTTCATTATGCCAGGTCCTCCCTGATAATTTTTCTTGGGCCTGCACCGCCTGCGGGACGCCAGTCTTTTGCTTCATTCAGTTCTTCATACCGGTCCTGGATACCCAGCTCACAGAGCCTCTCCCAGATCAAACGCCATGCGCAGTCCGTATCCGGACCGATTTCGCACTGACCGTTAGAAGTTCCGCCGCAGGGGCCGTTGAGCAGGCTCTTGGAACACCTTGCAACCGGGCAGATGCCGCCGGTGATGCCCAGCATGCAGTCGCCGCAACCCTGGCAACGTTCAACCCAGACACCCTGGCTCTGAGACGCGCCCATGAACTTGGTGTTAAGTGCTGGAAAAACAGGGGTCTTGTACCGGGCAGCAATGGTCTGTACGCCACAGCCGCAGGCCATGGATACAACCGCATCCACGTCCCCGATGTAAGAGACCAGTTCTTCCACATATTCGGGATCACACTGGCGTTCCAGAGTGATTTCCTTGATATCAATTGTCTTACCCTGTTTCAGGCTGTTCAGATGCAGGGCAGAAGCCAGCAAACCGACTTCTTTTCTACCGCCTGCCGCACAAACGGTGACACACTCGTTGCAGCCGACCAGAAGAATCTTGTCATAGGGAGCGATATACCCGATAATTTCCTGTATGGGTTTTTGTTCTGCTGTTATCATAATTTTTCTCCAATAGCGTTATGTTTATACGGCCTTGCTTACTGATTTAACAGGATTCGGGCCCAGGGTTTTTATTTTCTCGGTAAATTGACGTGCTGTCTTGGCAAAATGTTCACCCATACCGGCGGACATGTTGATCATTGCCACACGGTCGGTTTCCCATCCCAGATCTTCTAAGACCGTCTGGACACGTGCAACGCGGGCCTTTGCTCTCAGGTTGCCGCTTTTAAAATGGCAGTCCCCTTCAAGGCAGCCTGCCACATAGACACCGTCCGCCCCTTTTTCAAGGGCCTTCATCAGGTGAATGGCATCGACTTTGCCCGTGCAGGGCACCCGAATGATCTTTACGTTTGACGGATAGGATATCCGTTTACTGCCGGCCATGTCAGCCGCTGTATATGCGCAGTAATGACAGCAGAATGCCACAATTTCCGGCTCAAAGCCTTCCACCGGTTTAGTATTTTCCATTAGTTAAACCTCTCAAATAAACCATCTAATTTTGCCAGAATCTGATCGTCTTCATAGACCGAAAGCTGGATGGCCTTGGCCGGACATTCAGCCACACACACACCGCAACCGTGGCACTTGGCCGCATC
>PIVQ01001502.1 GCA_003354055.1 Desulfobacteraceae bacterium
TTCAGCCCCTTTTTCTTTATATCATCCAGGGTGTCGTTATCTTCTATCTCAAATGCCTTCTGGCCGATGATAGGCCCTGTATCTTCTCCGTAATCAATAAAATGAACCGTACATCCGCCGACCTTGCATCCGTAGCTGAAGGTATCTCCGTACCCGTCCGTGCCCGGGAAGGCCGGCAGCAGGGCCGGATGAATATTCATGATCCTGTGCTTGCCCGGAACGGTATTGATGCGATCGATGAAATAGGGGGTGAACACCCGCATAAACCCGGCAAGCACCAGCAGGTCCATGTCATATTCCAAAATTTTGTCCAGCAAGGCACCTTCGGCAATGGCACGGGTTTTCAAAAAAAAGGCAGCTTTTTCAGGATCTTTACCGGAATCCACAAGCTGCTGCTTGGCCTGGATTTCCCTTAGATCAAAATCTTCCGGCAGACGGTCATCCATGCCGCCCTTTCGACAGGAGGAGATAATATCGGCATAGTCCACCACAAAAGTTTCTATTCCGGCCTTTTGTGCCCGTTCCAATCCTTTTACATCGGGTACGTCAGAACCGGTAAATACAATTTGCGCGTCAATATTCCCTATGGCACAGGCATCAATAATGGCCTGGAGATTGGTTCCCCCACCTGATATCAAGGTGCCTACCTTAAGTTTTTCAACCATGGTCCCCTCCCTTTGGTTTGCGATCGATTATTGATTTCCGTATCCGTTCTGCTGGCCGCAGTCCGGGCAATCCCAGGTGATACCGTTACAGGTCATCCCCCACTGGTTCTCATACATACAGGGTTGGCACATGGCAAACCCGCACCGGCATTGCCAGCAAAACATAAACTCCTGGCCGCAGCAGTGGCAGTGCTTACTTCTTTTCTGGCGCCGTTTTTCTCTCCTGGCACTGGCTTTTTCGGACATAATATACTTCTCCTTTCCTTAAAAAGATAGTATATATGCCCTTAATTAAAGAATATTTCAATACGTAACC
>PIVQ01000679.1 GCA_003354055.1 Desulfobacteraceae bacterium
ATCACCGGGTTCAGGTCCATGGATTCAAAATCCTCTTCCAATGCCATGGACAGATGCGAAAACCGGACCACCATGTCGGTGAGGGCAGACATATTTACGCCGGGCCTGCCCCGGAATCCGGTAAATAATGCAGATGCCTTCAGGGAGGCCACCATGGAAGTGACATCATCGGGACTGACCGGTGCCATTCGGATGGCAGTATCGTTGTAGATTTCAACGGCTGTCCCGCCCATTCCTAAGATAACCACCGGCCCGAACTGGGCGTCGTTTTTTGCCCCTAAAAAGATTTCCATACCGCTGACCATCTCTTCCACCAGAACGGATTTGCAGCCGTCCAGAGTTAGGAGGCGGGTCATCTCCCTTTCAAGATGCTCTTTTTTCTCAATCCCAACGGCCACAGCATCGTATTCGGTCTTGTGAAGTATTTGGGGGGATACAGCCTTTACCACCACCGGCGCTGAAAGGTCATTCATAAATGCTATTGCGTCGTCCAGAGATCCTGTAACCAAACGCCCGGGCAAATCAAACCCATGGCGTTCAAGTATCGCCTTTGCATCAGGTTCCAATACCCAGCCCCTCTTTTTTGACTCCCGGATACACACCTTGTCAAAATCGTTTAATTTCTCAAGCGTCAGCATGGTCGGCACCTCATTAACGCCTTTACCATGAGTACTGCCCCTTCAACTGAAGAGGCCACCGGGATCTGGTTTAACTCAAACCCCTCGATAATAATTTTGTATTTATCTTCATTGGGCACATAGGCAATCATGGGTTTTCCTTCATTTCGGGCCACCTGGCTGAGCTTGGCCCCGATATCCGCGGAAATTCCGGGGGAATAGGGCAGCAGCAGAGCCAGGAGACAATCAATATTCTCATCTCTGGACAAATGTCGAACCGCAGCAATGATATCATCATCCACACAGGAACCTGTCAAATCCAGGGGGTTGTTCAGTCCGGCAATGGCCTGGATTTCAGGAGAAAGATTTTTCCGGATGACGGCTGCGGTTGCAGGAGTAATGTCAGGAACATCCACCTCCTGAGCCGCACAGGCGTCTACCGCCAATACCCCGTGCCCCCCGCTCAGTGAGACAATGCCCACCCGCCCCCGGATGCCCTTTGGGTAGCAGCTCAAGGATTCGCAAAAGGAGGCCAGTTCAAACTCACTGTCAGCCTCGGCCACACAATGCTGTTTCATAATCTCGGAGAAAATCCGATAATCTCCGGCAATGGATGCGGTATGACTTGCGGCAGCAGCCATGCCCCTAGCGCTTTTCCCCGCCTTGAGCACCACCACAGGTTTTGAGCACCTTTCCGCCGCTTTGATAAATTCCCTGCCCTCCCCCCGGTCAAATCCTTCAATGTAAAAGGCAATCACCCGGGTGGCCGGATCATTTTCAAAATACTCGAGCATATGGGTTTCCCGAAGCCCTGCTTTGTTGCCGATAGAGACGGCAAGACTGATGCCGATGCCCTGTCCTGCAAACTTGACCATCTGATCCACCAGCACCCCTCCGCTCTGGGATACAAATCCGATGTTTCCCTTGTCAGGACGGATGATCCGCTCTCCGGGCAGAAAAAAGGTATCCATATGCCCCGGTGCGTATATTCCAAGGCAGTTTGGCCCCACAATGGGGAACTCGGCTTCCCGGGCCATGTCTGCCACCTGCTGTTGGAGTTCGTGGTTACCGGATTCGGAAAAGCCGCCGGAAATGATTACCGCACCTTTTACCCCCTTTTTTATGCACTGGGATAGAACATCCGGCACAAATTCGGCCCGAACCCCGATCACGGCCATATCCACCGGGCCTTCAATGTCCCCCACACTCGGATAAAGCGGATCCCGGTTCAGCGTCCCGCCTCTGGGATTGACAGGATAGGTAATCACTGGGGAACGTAAATGATTTTTGGTATAGATCACATTGGCAGGATGGCTGTCCTGAGTGGTGGACACCCCGATCACTGCCATGGACGACGGTCTGAAAAGGTAATTAAGATCCATGTGCCTCCCTTTAAACGGTTACGATATCGAAAGAATGCGGAAAGTAGACATGCCCGAGGCTACGCCCGGTAAAACAAAGGGGAATTGATACGGATATCAATTCCCCCTTAACACTTTTGATCACTTCAGGATAGAATCAAAACCTGATGTTTCGATCCCGATTATCCAGATCTTAACCATCCTGGTCAGCCAGGTAATCATCATACATGGTTTCCAGGGCCAGTTTATGTTTGGCCTCTTCCTGTACCAGAATCTGGAAGACCTTTTTGGCGTCAGCATCGTTAGTCTGCTCACCCAATGTGGTATAGAGCTTGACAGCCATTTCTTCTTTTTTCATGGCCAGCTTCAGGATTTCAGGCATGGGCATGCCTGTCTCATACTCTTTTTCCACCAAGTAATCACTGATTTTCAGATCCGTAATAGTTTTGAGCTCATAAGCATCAATTTTATCTTTGTTACCGGAGATATCCGAAAGAAGATCAACATGTTTTTGTTCTTCTTGTGAAAATCTCTCAAAGGTCTGTTTCAGGGAATCACGGGTTGCCTCCTGAGCCAGGGAAGCATAAAACTCAACAGCTTCTTTTTCTCTGTCAATGGCAAAGGTTAATATTTCATCAACTGATCCGAAATTCATGTGCGTTTACCTCCTGTTGGTGTTAGTATCCTAATTCGTCTTATTCTTTGCTATATCATTTCTACATTAAATAGCAACTTTTAGAAATGCAAATTGTATACCAGATTTAGGTGAAGATAAACACCCCAATCCCAATGATTTTCTATTTTTTATAAATCCGGTCCAAGGCCCCATGAACATCTGCATAACGAAACTGAAACCCAAGAGCCTGCAACCCTTCGGGCAGGGCTTTCTGACTCTGGAGCAGGGAGGACCCAAGTTCCCCCATTATGGCTTTTACCATAAAGGCCGGGGCCGGCATAAATGAGGGTCTGTTCAGCGCATGCCCCAATACCTTGGAAAATTTTTTCTGCCGCAGGGGCTTGGGCCCTGTAAAATTAAAACAACCCGACTTTTTTTCTTCCATTAAAAACAGGATGGCACGGGACAGGTCCCGGATATGAATCCAGGAAAACCATTGTTTACCTGATCCCAGAGGTCCTCCCACAAAGGATTTATAGGCCATTCCCATCACATCCAAGGCCCCGCCTCGCCCCAGTACCACACCAAATCGCATGACCGAAACAATAGCTCCCTTTTCTCCTGCCCTGTTCGCCTCCTCCTCCCAGTCCCGGCATAACCGTGCCAGAAAATCCGTGCCGCACGGATCTGTCTCAGACACTATTGTATCACCCCTGTCTCCGTAAAACCCCACGGCAGATGTGGAGAACAATTGTCCCTCCCATTGATCGCCCATGGCCGCCACAAGGTGTTTGGTAGTCAATACTCTGGAATTGTAAATCTCTTTTTTGTATGCTTTTGTCCAGGGTTTGAAGATCGTCCGGCCGGCCAGATTGATGATGACATCAGCCGATTGCACACGGGACTGCCAGTCTCCGGACCGGGTCGTGTCGGCAGAGATCCATGTAAACTTATCTATAGCAGATTCAAAGGGATGGGCGGCGGATGTGCCAAGGCCAATAACGGTATGGCCCTGCTCCAATAATATTTTACTAAGATATTTTCCCACAAAACCGGATGCACCGGTGATCAGAATGGTTTTCATTGACACTCTCCTCTGGGTATCAGGATAGCTTCAATATAACCATGATAGGCTTTTTCACAAACCCCATTTTTTTTTAATGGTGGACCTTACGCCTTAACAACTCTCTTTTGAGACGCGGAATTTATTTTAAAACATATCGCCAGCCAAATCCAAGTATCAGAAAACATGCGATAATACCGGCAAAAAACGCCTTGGTCGCACCGTAATCATTTCTTCTGGAATGCTTAAACGAATCTGTCAGGTAATATTCTCCGTCATAGGATCCAACCGAGTCCATATACATATAGGCGGCCGAATCAATATCCCGTTCTTCCACCACCTGAACAATCTTCTGG
>PIVQ01001503.1 GCA_003354055.1 Desulfobacteraceae bacterium
AGAATATATACTAATAGAAAAGAACATGGATATAGCAGAGCTTAAAGGTGGTAAGTAATGGGAAATAGAAGTGTAGAATTAAGTAAATCATATAATAGATATCTAAATAGAAAGAAACGGAAAGAAGAAGTTAAATGTGATATCTGTGAGAATACACAGACTGTTTATTATAGACATAATTCTAAGCACTGGCCAAAGCAATGGAAGTGTAATAATTGTGGTAGAACTCATGATTTTGAGGTAACAAATGGATAAAGTAAAACCGATAAAGTTTTGTCTTGGGACTATTGACAGTGAATTAAGAAAACTAGAAACCCTAACAAACGAACTGGCAGAGGGATATAGATGAAAACAATCTGTGACAGCTGTAAAAATAAATCAATCTGCAAAGATGTAAAAAATGTTACTTGTGGGCATGCATCATGCACTGGCTGGACTCCATACGGGTCTACTAATGCTAATGATATAGGATCATGAATCATGAAAGAAAATTGTAAAAAACATGATATAGAAAATTGTCCTCAATGTAGATTTTACCCAGACAATCAGGAAGAAGAGATAAGAGAAACTTACAACACTATATTAAGCGAAGATGAATTACTAAATTGTGTATTAGCAGAAAATAAAATTATTGAATCTTCTTTCTATTTATACAAGTTAGGCTACAAATCCGGTAGAGGCTCAATGAATGATGAATTTGACAACATCAAAGAATGGAATATTAAGATAGTTAAGAAGAAAAATGAGCAAATGAAAGCAATGGAATGTTGTGGTAATTGTAATGAATGGTCAGCATTTAAAGCATCATGTGGATTAGGGATGTATGGAGTAGTTGGAAAATGTAGCAACTGGGAAATAAATAATAGTAACAAATAGGAGTAAATAAATGATAGTAACAATATTATTCTGGGCAATCCTTTTACTCGCAGCATATGTTATATATAAATGGTGTAGTAGTATAACAATTATATCAAAACACG
>PIVQ01000680.1 GCA_003354055.1 Desulfobacteraceae bacterium
CTCACCCATCTGCCGCGTTGCTGCAAAAGCCTGAAATCCTCATGTACAAGAGTACACTCCGGTTTCAGACTTTCTTGCGCCTTGCATATGGGCAAGTTTTCATCCAAGCACGGGTTTTCAGTCAGCCACTACTTACCAGTAAACTCAAATTTCTTCAAACCTCATTTGATCTTGCAGGATATCATGAAAAAGAGTTTAATGCCGGGCAGTGGCTATTCGCAAACTAAGGATCGGCTCCAAAATTACTTGAACTTTTGTTTTCAAAATACCCAGTCTTTTAAGGGGTTTTGGAAACAATTTAGATCAAGTTATTTTGTAACGATTCCTAAATTATTTAAATATGGAGGAGGGGATATGCAGTTTCACATGCCGGTAAAACTGTATTTCGGAGCAGGTCAGATAAAAGGGCTGGGTGATATTGTTTCTGAGGAATTAAAGGCTGGTTCGCCTGTTATCATTACGGATAAGGGTATTGTTGAGGCAGGGCTTCTGGACCGGGTAAAAGAATATTTGCCTGGGGCCCGGGTCTTTGACACCATTGAGGCCAATCCTAAATCCGATACCATTAATGCCATTGCAGCGGAACTTAGGCTCGATAAACCGGATCTTATTATTGGCCTTGGCGGTGGCAGTCCTCTGGATGCGGGAAAGGCTCTGGCCCTTCTTACGACCAATGAAGGGGATATCCAGGCCTATGAAGGCCGGGAGAAATATGTGAACGATCCTCTGCCGTTTCTGGCCATTCCAACCACCTGCGGTACAGGATCCGAGGTTACCTGGGTCTCCGTGATTACGGATGTGACCCGGAAATTCAAAATGAGCATCAAGGGACCCAAGATGTATCCTGCCGTGTCCATCGTGGACCCGGATTTGATTGCAACCCTTCCTAAGTCAATTATCGCCTCAACCGGCCTGGATGCACTGACCCATGCCGTGGAAGCCTATTTGTCCAAACCTGCTACTTTGATTACCGACACCCAGGCCGCCCGCGCAGTCCAACTTATCTTGGGATCTGTTGAGGCTGCCTGGACAGACATTGAAAACAACCGGAAGGCCAGAGAAGATCTGATGATGGGATCCACTATTGCAGGCTTTGCTTTCGGAAATTCGGATGTCACTGCCGTCCATTGCATATCCGAATCCATCGGCGCCCTGTTCGATGTACCCCACGGGGTGGCCAACTCCATTTTTCTGCCTGAAGTGATGGCCTATAATCTGCCGGCCTGTATGGGAAAAATGGCAGATCTGGCCAAAAAAGCAGGAATCGGTCCGGCTGCATCATCCGATGAAGCTTTGGCCCTGGCATTTATCAACGAGATTCGATCTTTGTCCAAACGCTTGGGAATTCCTTCGTTCAGGGATCTGAAAATTCCCATGGATCAGATGGGCACCATCGCCCAAATGTCGGTGGCCAATAACTCCAATCCTTCAAACCCAAGGGATTTGGACGAATCCGATTATCGTATTATCCTTGAAAATGCCCTGAAATAGGGTATAGTCCAAGGCTTGAAAAAGAATAATTTAAAGCTCGTAAAATTATAATAAAGGCTAAGAAAAATGGATTTTATTCCCTGTTACAAACACCAGCTGGTCAGAAAAACGGTTCGGGAGTTTGCGGAAATTGAAATCAAGCCCCATGTGGCGGAGCTCGATAGAGAGGCGCGGTTCCCTAAGGAAATTGCAGAGAAGATGGGGCCTTTGAACTACTTTGGGCTCCAAGTGCCCAAATCCTTGGGCGGGGCCGGCCTTGATACCATCTCCTATGTCATAGCCATCGAGGAATTGTCCCGGGTCTCTGCCGCTTTAGGCTTGTGTGTCACGGTTCACAACAGCGTGGGGATTTATCCCATTCTGGCATTTGGTACCCAAGAGCAGATTGAGCGGTTCGTGCCGGATATGGCATCGGGTCGTCATATCGGGGCCTTTTGCCTGACCGAAGCCAATGCCGGGTCTGATGCCGGCGGGGTGGAAACCACTGCAAGGATTTCGGATAACGGTTATGTGATCAACGGGACTAAGATTTTTGTAACCAACGGCGGGGTCTGCGATATTGTTCTGGTCTTTGCCGTGGACGAAGGCGCTAACGGGCGTGCCAATGTATTTGTGGTGGAGAAAACCCGGCCTGGTTTTTCCGTGGGTGAGATCGAAGACCTCTGCGGCATGCGTGCAAATCCGGTCTCTTCCCTGTTTTTTGAGGAGTGTGAGATTCCGGAAGATAATCGCTTAGGCAAACCGGGGCAGGGCTTAAAGATCGGGCTGACTGCCCTGGACACAGGAAGACTCGGCATTGCCGCCCAGGCACTGGGTATTGCCCAGGCTGCCTTTGAAGATGCCCTGTCCTATGCCAAAGAACGGCAGCAGTTCAACTCTCCCATTTCCAGGTTTCAGACCATTCAGAATTATCTTGCAGATATGGCTACCAGCATTGATGCCTCCCGTCTGTTACTGTACCGGGCAGCCGCCGTCAAGGATAGCGGCGGTCCCTTTTCTGCCGAATCCTCCATGGCTAAACTCCACTGTGCGGCCACGGCCCGAACGGTTACCGATCTTGCGGTCCAGATCCACGGGGGATACGGGTATAGTAAGGAATATGATGTGGAGCGGTACTTCAGGGATGCCAAGGTGACCCAGATTTATGAAGGCACCAGTGAAATCCAGAGAATGGTCATCGCCCGGCATCTGTTGACCCAGCCCAGTTAAAATGCAAACGGTTAAAAAGAGACAATAATATGTTGAATATCATTGTATGTATCAAGCAGGTACCCATGGTGTCGGAGTTGCCCTGGAATGCAAAGACCGGAACCCTGAAGCGGGAACTGGCCCTGGGGATGATGGATCCTTCGTCCCGCCAGGCTCTGGAGGCCGCCCTCCGGCTAAAACAGGACAAGGTCCGGGACACTATACGGGATATAAAGATCACGGCGCTTTCCATGGGGCCGCCCATGGCCGAGGAAGTGCTTCACCAGGCCGTAGCTCTGGGGGCGGACCACGGGGTTCTGCTGACGGACCGGCGTATGGCAGGAGCTGATACCTATCTCACCTCTTTTATTCTGGCGGAGTATATTAGAAAGCAGGCATCTGACACCGATCTGGTGCTCTGCGGATCCCAGACCAGCGACAGTGAGACTGCCCAGGTGGGGCCTCAGCTGGCCTGTGAACTGGATATGCCGGCCATAGGCTGGGTATCGGATCTTAAGCTTTCAGACCGGATCCTGACCGTAGAGCGTCATGTGGATGACTTTCTGGAGACCCTTGAAATGGATCTGCCCGGACTTGTAACGGTGGATCAGGGGGCGTTTACACCCGGATATGCCACCCTTGGCGGTGTCCAGGAGGCCTTTGAGGCATCCGAGGTAAAGATTGTGGATGCTCAATCCCTTGGACTTACCAAGGGATTTAATGCCTTAAAGGATTCTCCTACCCGGATTCTGGATGTCTATTCCCCCACTACAGAGAAAGAGAACCGCGTGCTCAAGGGTGCCGCCAAATCTGTTGTGGATCAATTGTTCAAAGAGTACGGCAAGACGATCAGTTCTGCCATGGGCAAGGATTTGAAAAATAAATGAGGGTCGGATGAATACATCAAATTTCGAAGAGAATAAGGACATCTGGGTACTGGGGGATTACCGCAACTATTTCCAAAGTCGGGTCACCCTCCAGATTCTGGCAAGAGCCAGAGCCCTGGCCGGGGAAACAGGCGGCCGGGTTTGTGCCCTTGTATTTGGACACAAGGTTGACGAATACGCCAGGGAGTATATCGCCCATGGGGCTGACCGGGTTTATGTGATGGATGATCCTCGTCTGGAAGCCTACTCCCTTGAAGCCTACAGTTTTTTATTGACCCGCCTGGCCAGGGAATTTCAGCCGGAGATTCTTCTGGTAGGTGCCACCCGATTCGGCCAGGAAATAGCCCCCAGAACCGCTAAAGAACTTGGCACCGGGCTGACCGCCGATTGTATTGATCTTGAAATTGACGATAAGGGCCGTCTGGTTCAGATAGCCCCCTCTTTCGG
>PIVQ01000681.1 GCA_003354055.1 Desulfobacteraceae bacterium
ACTCGTCTGCTGACCATTAACATCAAAGATAAGAATTCGATCCTGGCCGCTGATATGGCCAATGCCTTGGCGGTAAAATATATAGAGTTTAATATGGCCAATAAAATGGAGTCCTCCAAACAGACTCTGGAATGGCTCAACAATGAACTTTATGAACTCCGTAAAAAACTGGAAGATGCGGAAAAAAGTTTTTTTGATTACAAACAGAAAAACAAAGTCTTTTCCATTACCGGCAAGCAGAGAATGGCGGAGCAGAAAATCGTTGAATTCAACAACCGTTATCTGGAGGCCAGGAACCTTCGCCTGGAACTGGATGCCAAAATCAATGAGCTGACCGCACACATCCGGGGAACAAAAGGCATTGCTAATGTCAGATCCCTTGTGGACAATCCCATGATTGACAGTATTTATGCTAAAACCGTGGACCTGGAGATGGAACTGACCAGGAAATCAAAGGTCTTCAGGCAGAAACACCCTAAGATCGTTCAGATTAAAAGCGAGCTTACAAAAAGTAAGACCCGTCTTAAAGATGAAATTCAGAAAGAACTGGGCAATCTGAAATCCGAAAGAAAAGTGATGCTGGCAAGAGAAAGCACACTGGAAAGAACCATTTCCGAATTTGAGACCGATGCCCTGGATACCTCATCCAAGGAGCTTAAATATACCATTCTCCAGAGAAATGTAAACACCAGCCAGAATCTGTATGATCTTATGGTCTCACGGGTCAAGGAATCCAATATCCTTCAGACCAGCGATACCTCAAACATCCGCCTGGTTGAAAAAGCCATGGTCCAGGTGAATCCTGTATCACCCAATAAAAAGAGAAATCTTCTGCTCGGTGCCATTCTCGGACTTTTCGGAGGCGTCGGCCTTGCCTTTTTCCTGGAGTATCTGGACCAAACCGTCCGAACAGAAGAAGATATCCTGACCCATTTTAACCTTCCCGTATTAACCGTTGTTCCTGAAGCAGATCCCTCAGAAACCATTGGAGCCCAATCGTGATATTCTCAAAAAGACAGGATAAGGAACTTGCACAGGATAAAAATATCCTTCTGGCCCAATTCCCCTCTTCTTCCAGATATGCAGAATCCTATAGAACACTGCGTACCAATCTTTTTTTCTCTGTCATGGAAAAGGAGTTAAAATCAGTTGTCGTGACAAGTTCCGTTGAAGGGGAAGGCAAAACCACCACTTCGGTCAACCTAGCCTATACCATTGCACAGGCCAATAGAAACGTTCTCCTTGTGGATATGGATCTGCGGCGGCCTCATTTAACCAGCCTGTTTGACATGAAAAAGGAAAAAGGGGTCACAGATCTTGTGGCAGATGTCTTCGGCACCCACCTGACCGCTGGCAACTTAACCTCTTTCTCCATAAATGATTTGATCCAGCTTACCAGCCTCCAGGTTCGAACTTGCCGTCTGGACCTTGCAAATGAGAAAATAAGTGTGTCCATCTTTTTCGAAAAAGGCCGGATGATTGATATATACTGGAAAAACCGGCCGGACTCAAAAAAACTTGCCAGTACCCTGATCAAAGATAAGCTTTTAACTGAAAAGGAAGCCTATCTGGCCCTGGGCCACCAGAAAAAATCAGTCCAGCGCCTGGGCACCATCCTCTACACCATGGGGTTGGTCTCAAAAAAGGATATCTCCAAAGCCCTGTCAGTCCATACCATTGAAACCATAAAAGCCCTGTCTGCAATGGAAGAAGGGCAATTTAACTTTTCCGGTTTATCCATGGAAGAGGTCAAACAATCCCTTGCCCAGAATATCGATTTGCAGAAATTATACTCAGAGTTCAATGTCAGCAAAGACCAGGGTAATTTTTTGATAAAGGCCGTTAAAGCAGCCATAAAGCCAACCGATACCCAGAACCTGTCTATTCTGCCATCAGGCTTTATTCCGCCCAACCCATCAGAACTGATCGGCTCGGAAAGAACAAAATTTTTAATCGATTGCCTCAAAGATATTTATGATTTTATCATTATTGACACCCCGCCTGTTATTCCGGCAACAGACGCCTTACTGGCCTCCCCCAGAACCGACGGCACCATACTGGTCATCAAATCAGGCAACACAGACCGAAAAATCATCCATGAAACCGTCAGCCGGTTCGACAAGGCCAATCTGCCCATCATCGGCACGGTTCTCAACCGGGTCAACATGAAAAAAGAAGGTTACTACAGGTACTATAACAAATACTACTCCTCTTACTATGGGCAATAACTTCATAAAAATTGTCAAGCTCTTTTTCCTTGGCCTGCTTGTACTCCTTGTCGTCGTAAATATTTTTTTATTTCGGTCCAGGTTCGTATATCAGCAGGGCATCAATCACATGAACAATAAGGTCTGGGACAAGGCCCTGGCCTCATTTAAAAGAGCTGAAGAGCGAATCCCTGATTTGATCGGCAGGTTTTACGCCCCATGGGATCTGTTCAACATCCACACTCAGAAAGGTATCGCACTCAATGAAAAAGCCCTCGAAATGTGGAAGGATAAGGGCCTTACAATCTGGGTGCTGACCAAATATCGCCAGTCAAAAAAAGAACTGCGAAAAGCCCTGGTCATAGACCCTGATGTCTATATCCCGGCCTATTGGCTGGCCAGAACGGAAAACGCCCTGGAGGTTCTTTATCCCAAGCTTTTTCCTAAAAAACAAACCCCCTATGATGCAGAGCCGTTTTACCAGGAAGCCATCCGCCTTCGTCCAAACGGCATAACCGTCCACTATGCCTATGCCCGGTATCTTGATTATAAAAATGAAACCCAAAAGCTAACCCGGATTGTCCGGTATATGACCGAGATTTATCCCAAGAGTTACCATCACCTGAAAAAAGAAGGTTTTTTTTCAGGCAGCCTCATGGATGAAATGGAAAAAGGATTAATTTCAGCTCTGGATAAGGGTACTAATCCTCGCCATGCGCTCCAGGCCCTGGCTGATCTTTATTCTGTAAAAAAAGACCACGAAAACGCGTCTGACACCTACTTAAAAAGTCTGAAACTCCGGCCTTTTTCCAATACAGGCGCAAACTATATCAGGATGGGGCAATTGCTCCTGCGGTCTGAGAATCCCGACAAAAGCATTTCCTGGTTTACAAAGGCCCTGACCACCCAAGACAATTTTGAGAAAACACTCAAGTGGATCTATTATATCCATATAAAGGAAGGCCAACTGGATCAATTCATCCGGTTTGCGGTGCGTTTTGAAAAAGACATTGATCACCCCTCTTCCATTCTTGATCTTCAGATTGCCGAAGCCTGGATGCAGAAAAAAGACGACGCCCTGGCCACTACCCGTCTTTTGAGGCTGAATACCAGGGAACCCAATGCACAGGCCTATTATCTTCTGGCAAAAATAGCCCAAAAAGATAAAAACTGGGATCAGGTGGAAATATCAGCCCAGAAGGCCACCACCCTTAATCGGGAAAACGCTGCCTACTATCATCTGTTCTCCAGAGCGCTTGCACAGCAGAAAAAATATGCTTCAGCCGAAGAAGTGGCTACCAAGGCGCTTCAATATGTCCTAAAAGAAAATCCAGGGTATTTTAATCAGCGGGCCTGGACCAGATGGCACCAGAAAAAATATGCCCAGGCCATCACCGACTGGAAAAGGGCCTTTGCCATAATGCCGGACCGTAGCGATTTTCCCTATTACATTGCCATGGCCTATGAACGCGAGGGCCTGTTTAAAGAGGGGCTTGGGTTCATAAAAAAGGCGATTGCTCTCAGCCCTGAGAACCAAAAGTACAAAGCCCTTGAAAAAAGACTGAAAACCCATAAATAGGACGCAGATGAACGCAGATTTTCAGGATTACGAAAATAAAAAATCAGCGTCCCCGGTTTCACTTGTTTATTCTTGCGCCGATTAGGTGTATAATAGGCGCAAGAGTGGATTGTTAACCTGGAGGGAATTATGTCAAAAACCAAATTAAATATCAGTACAGATAAAGATCTTGCAGATTTTATAAAAATATATGCGTCTGAAAACCGTACCACTATTGCGAATATTGT
>PIVQ01001504.1 GCA_003354055.1 Desulfobacteraceae bacterium
AGTTTGAGCACCCGGGTGACGGTCAGGCCTGTTTCTTCAAGCAATTCCCGTTGTCCGGCCTGCTCAATGCGCTCTCCCGGATCTACCAGGCCGGCAGGAAACCCGTATTGGGTTCCCCCAAGCGGCACTCTAAATTCCTTGATAAGCACCAATTTTTCTTGAATTCTGTGGTAGGGTACAACCACCACAGCATCTGGCCTTGTCTCGTTTCCCCGGGTTGCATATATCCAGTTTTTGTCCGTTGCATTCCGGTCTTTATACTGGACTGAGATCAAATTCAGGTGTCTTAAGTCGGTTATTTTCTTAGCGCTGCAAATCTTCACAATCGTCTCCTCCAGGCAACATAAGCATGAATGGGAAAAGAAGCTACTACCCCAAGGCAAAGAGTTTGGCAAAGATGAGAAAAAATGACAAGTGAATAGAGACCTGTCCTAAAAAAAATACGATTGGAATTGGGATCAGATATACATCAGGTAATTAAAAGAAAGCCAAAAATGGCAGGCACTTCCCATGATGACGAAACAATGCCAGATCTCATGAAATCCAAATATGTCCGGAAAAGGATTGGGTTTTTTAAGGGCATAGACGATGGCACCCACACTATAAGCCACACCGCCCATGGCCAGCCAGAAAAGCGCCATGGGTTCCAGAGTTTTGGTAAGGGGATAGATGGCCACAACACAGAGCCAGCCCATCAGCAGGTAAATGATGGTAGAAATCCAGCGGGGGGCATGCATGAAAAAAATCTTAAGAAAAATCCCCACCACGGCAATAGCCCATACCGTACCGAACAGGCTCCATCCCCACGGCCCCCGAAGAGCCACCAGGCATAAAGGTGTATAAGATCCGGCAATGACCATAAAAATCATGATATGGTCGACGCGGCGAAAATTCACCAGGGCTTTTTCGGAAATTCGCAGGGCATGGTAAAGAAAGCTTGAGGTATACATGAGAATCAGGGTGGTTCCGAAAATGGAAAA
>PIVQ01001505.1 GCA_003354055.1 Desulfobacteraceae bacterium
ACGAAGCTTTTGAGGCTGAAACTGATATCAGTCTAAATGGTATGGCAACGGCGCGTGATATGCCGGAATACTTAGCCAAAGCCGCCATTGCAGCTATGAAGGGGTTGAAGTGATGATCTGGCTTTTAATATTCCTCTATATCAGCGGCTTTTTCATCATGCTGGGATTGTGTCAGCAAACGATTTCGACTAAAGAAGAGGAAGAAGAGGAACGTATACAAGCTATTGTTATATCAGCATTTTGGTTTGTCCTTCCCTCGCTAACTCTTGCCAGATTTTTGCATCGTAAAATGACTGAGGTAGACCATATCGGCCTACCTGAGACAAAGACCACAATGCCAATGCCTGACGTGAAGCAGCCTAAGCCTGAAGCCGATCCCGAACCCGATCATTTCTTCGTTCATATCTATAATATGAGTCTAGATAATACCGTAGAAATGCTTTTTTATAATGAAGAGGAAGGTAAAAAATTCATAGTCTCAGAGGGCGGATTTCATAATATAACTGTCACCAAAAGACTACTCGGAAAGGTTCACTCTTATTACATTGCAAAGGGCGTCGAGATAGCCGAAGGAATGACGATCGTCATTGATGTGCAGCATGGTACTGTGAGCTATAGAACCATCGATGAGCGCAATTTAACGATGCCCAATGAGGAAGGGGAGCCAAGCCCATGCAAGGAATAAATGACGCGTGGGAGGAATTCGAGAAGAGAGTAATTCCCGCAAGCGCCCACCACGTCCAACGCGGCGAAATGAAAAAGGGATTTTATGCTGGTGCCTTGGTAATGCTGACGTCAGTCCTGATGGCTTCCGATCTCGAAGATAGCGAGGCAGAGGCGAAAATCTCTTCTTTTAATGATGAGATACAAGGTTATTATGCGAGCATAAAGGGGAAGCGCAATGGCTGATAATCCCAACATTTACCCACTTACTTTCTTGATAGCATTTTTAATCTTGGTGGTGGTGATATGACC
>PIVQ01000085.1 GCA_003354055.1 Desulfobacteraceae bacterium
TCGGCTCCAAAATTACTTGATCTTTTGCTTTCAAAATACCCAGTCTTTTAAGGGGTTTTGGAAACAAGTTTCTGCCCTTCAGGGTATTTAGATCAAGTTATTTTGTAACGATTCCTAAGATCCTCACGAGTGCGGTGCATATGCCTGGAACAAGTTGATCTACGGGTCCGCATCTCTTGTAAATTTTAATGGTATCCGACTTGAAACGTTTTAAACCCTGACCAATCATTCACTATCAAGGCCAATTCACGTTGTAAATAGATATTCAACTGTATTTGAAAAAGCATAGCCATGTAAATTAATTCTTTCATTCAGCTATATTTAGGTATTCGTTCAGAAATGGTTAGAATTGCAGATTTGTAACTACAAACTATGGTTTCTCATTGATTGACTTTAGGACACACACCCGATATAAAACTCTCACTTAATCATGGATACTCAACTCACATATGCTGCGCCTGACAAGGCATTGGTTCAAGGGCTTATTGATGCTCTGGACTGTCACCCCATTCTGGCCGGACTTCTTGTTGACCGGGGGGTAACTGCGCCTGACGCGGCCCGTTTTTTTCTGGATCCTGATTTTAGTCACCTGAGCAACCCCTTTGAACTCAAGGATATGGCTGCAGGTGTTGAACGAATATATACAGCTGTCACCAATAAAGAGAAGATTCTAATCTTTGGTGATTTTGATGCAGACGGGGTTACTGCCACATCCATGGTTTATGAGTTCCTTTGCCTGGTTGAAGCGGATGTGACCTGGTACATTCCCCATAGAACCAAAGAGGGGTACAGCCTTTATCCTCATCACATAGAGAAGTCCGTGGACATGAATGTGGACCTGATCATTACCGTTGACTGCGGGATCAGTGCCAATGAGGCCATTGAAGCTGCCACTGCCGAAGATATTGATGTGATTGTCACGGATCACCATGAGCCAGGGGACTCGATCCCGCAAGCTTTGGCCGTCATAAACCCCAAGCAGACAGACTGCAGTGCCGGACTTGACTATCTTGCCGGGGTGGGGGTTGCATTTTATCTTGTCATGGCCCTGCGAAAATATTTTCGGGAAAAACAAATCTGGGAACGGATTGAAGAACCAAGTCTGACCGATTTTCTGGATCTGTTTACCATCGGTACCATAGGGGATATGGTCCCATTGATCCTGGATAATCGGTCTCTGTGTGTGGCAGGAATGCGGCAGATCAAACAGGGGAAAAGACCGGGGATAAAAGCCTTGGCCAATGCTGCCCGGATTGATCTCAGCAAAATGGACTCCGATGATATTTCCTTTAAAATTGTTCCGAGAATCAATGCTGCCGGCCGCATGTCCCATGCCAGAATCTGCGTGACCCATCTGACAGCACCAGGGATTAGCGAGGCCAGGACCAGTGCCCAGCTTTTGGATGACCTGAACCTGAAGCGCCAGCATATTGAACGAGAAATTGTTCAAAACATTGAAATCCGGATTCAAAACACCCCTTCCCTTCTGGACGGCCGCCTTATTGTACTGTGGGACAGCCGGTGGGAAGCCTCTGTTCTCGGAATTGCCGCATCAAGGCTTTCCAGGAAATATGTTTGTCCGGTTGTGTTGCTGTCGTTGAAAAACGGTATTGCCACCGGATCCTGCCGGAGTGTCAATCAGATAAATATTCATCAGGCCCTTGGGGAAATTTCAGAACTTCTTGAGAAATTTGGGGGCCATACAATGGCTGCCGGCCTTACACTTAAAGAAGAGAATCTTGAAAAGCTAAAACCCGGGTTGCAGCGTTATTTTGAAACCCATTATTCAGATGCGGATTTTGCAAAAACCGTAATAATTGATTCAGAACTTGCCCTGGAGGATATCACTCTTGATCTTGTCCGTGAGATCGACAGGCTCAGACCTTTTGGTACAGCCAATCCGGAACCTGTTTTTATGACCCGCAACCTTTGGGTGGCAAACTCCCACATCATCGGTACCTGTCATCGTAAAATGATGCTCAAAGGAGAATCAACCGCGTACCAGGTTGAGGCCCTTCATTTTAATCTGCCTTCCACAACGGACCTGCCCGCTTTTTACAGCAAAATTCTCTTTAAGCTCAAGGTGAATAAATTCAAGGCAAATTCCCCTCAAATGATAATTCAGGACATTTAGCACCTGACCGTAAACCGCTAATTTTAATCTCCCTTTTTTATCGGATTCAATCACTTTTAGCTTGCTAAAATCAGGGGGGTTTAATATAATTGTTGATTAGCGTTTAACGACTTTGTTAAGTTAATTTGAAGGATATATCCATGGGAAAAATTTTCTACACCGGAAACAGAGAGTCCAAGCTTCTTTCAAAGATAGAATCTTCTAAAGAGCGTGAAAGAATAAAAACCATCAGCACCATCCGGGACAACATTGATTACTTCAGTAACAAAGTCTCAATGAAGCTTATTGAATCCGGCCTGATCGAAACCGTCAGTAAATCCAGCATCGAAAATCAGATCGCCAGATGCCTGGACACCATGTGTCATGCAGAGGATTTTGATATTGATTATGCCGTAGCCCCCTTTAGAACCCTGATTTCAAATCCTAATATTGCAAGCCTCTATCTCACTGCCTTTATAGTTGAAAAACTCATTGACCACAAAGATGTCATTGATGTTTTCGGCAGTGACGACGACATTTATTTTTGCATTCAAAAGGAATTGACAGATCTGCTGGAAACCAGAGGGTAACCCCCCCCGGCTAAGTCCCCCCTAAAAAATTAGAATTTTCTTCAGTATCAGGCACCGACTCGGTGTTTGGATGAAAAATTATCCATATGCAAGGCGCAAAGGTTTTTGAAACCGGAGTGTACTATTGTACATGAGGCTTTCAAAAACCTGCAGCAACGAAGCAGATGGATAAGTTTTCATCCAAACACTATTTGTGGATGTGGGGGTGGCGCCCGTGTTTGTGTACATGTTCATGATGATGGACATGAATTTCCTCATCCGTAAGGATCCTGCCCTCTTCCATAGAAAATATTTTGTCTGTCACGGAATTGAGAAAATCAAATTCATGGGAAATGATCAGATAGGAAATATCAAGGTTGTTCAGTATATCGATAAGTTTTTGTTTGACTCCGGAATCAAGACCTGAGGTCGGTTCATCCAGAAGCAGGACCTCCGGAGACATGGCCAGAACGGCTGCCAAGGCGACAAGGCGTTTCTGGCCGCCGCTGAGACGATGGGTGATGCGGGTTTCAAAGTCTTCTATACCCAGGGTGTGAAGCGTTTTTCTGGCCGTGTCCATTGCCTCGTTTCGGGAGGCACCAAGATTTAAAGGGCCAAAGGCTACATCATCCAGTACCGTGGGGCAGAACAATTGATCGTCCGAATCCTGAAACAGTAGCCCCACCCGGGTTCTTATCCCTGAAAAATCTTCTTCTTTTTCCATGGGCCGGTCAAATATTCTTATACTGCCGGATTCAGGCCGGCACAGCCCCATAATGGTATGAAGTAATGTCGTTTTCCCGGTGCCGTTGGGGGCCATAAGGCCAATGCGGTCTCCGGACCGGATTTCAAAGCTAAGGTTGTTCAATACCGGTGTGTCAGCTCCGGGATAGGTATAAGAAATATTTTCAAGCTTGATAATACCGGTGTTTTTGGAGTGCGAATCAGAGTTCATTAATATATCCAGAGCTTTTCAATTAACAAAAGGGCTGTTCCTGCAATTAGCATTACACAGAGGAAAACGGAGTTTAACCCATTGGGCGCATACACGTCAAGGGTGTGAAATTTTTGGTTAAATCCACGGCAGAGCATAGCCTGATAAACCCGATTGGCCCTGTGGGAGGCCCTGACAAAAAGCATACCTGCAAGATAGGCAAAGGTTTTATAAGAATGAAGGTTGGTGCCGGGTGTAAATCCCCTGAATCGGGCTGCTCTGAGCAGGCGTCGGTATTCCTCCCGGATTACCGCAATATACCGGTACGTCATAAGCAGAAGAAAGACCAGCTTGTCAGGGACCCTGAGCTGATGAAGCCCAGCTCCTAAGGAAGCAATGGGCATGGTAATGATCAGAGCGGAAAATATCAGCAGGATAGCAACTGCCTTGAGGGTAATTTGCGCACTCAGGACAATTCCGGCATAACTGATTTTAATCCATCCATATTCAAAAATTATATCAGCGGTAAAGGTTAACGGCAGAAAGATCCAGATCATGATCAGAAACCAGAACAACGGTTTTAACCGTCCCATGACCTGGGCAGGAGTTAGCCTTGCTAAGGCCACCAAAACCATACCAAGCATAAGATAGCCTGATGCAACCCCGATATGATCACACAATGCCGCGGCAAAAGAGAGAAAAAATGCAACCACAATTCGGGTTTTCGGATCCAGCTTGTGGATGGGGGAGTCACCGTATTCCAGGGAGTGATCAAGCATCGGTTCCTCCTTTGGACTTGGATTTCATCCGTTTGGCCACCAAAGCCAGTCCGAATATCACCGCAATCCCTGCAATGATCCTGAGAGGATCGGTTCCCTTTCCTACCGGACTTTCCTTTTGGGGTTCGGGTACTAAAACTTTATCGGAAACAGATGCGAACTCATCAGCCTGTATGGTCCAGGACCCTTTGTGTCCGGTCCCTGCTTCAAGCTCAATAATCATATCTGTTGAAAATGAGGCAGGCGTTTTGAATACGTGGCGGCCCTGAGCATCTGTTTTTCCTTCATAGATGAGGTTTTGGGCCGGATCATAGGCTTTTATCACACAGTTTTTGGCCGGCCGTTTGCTGCCGAATCCTGCTTCAACATTGATATTGCCGTCTTCTACCCAGCCAAAGACCACTACCTTATGGGCCAGGGCCGAATCGATCCAGACAACCTGACCTATGATCAATAAGGATAGAAAAGTACCAACGATTGTTTTTTGTAGAATTTTCATATTAAACCTTTTTAGGCAGAATTTCCGGATAGACTCTGACCAAAAAAGAGATACAGAATCCTGTGATAATCCCTTCAATGATCATCACAGGAATATGGCCGGAAATAATGGCGATACTTGTCTTTAAAAATTGTTCATCCGTAAACCAGAGTGCTGCCCCCAGGAGCATGCATGAGCCGAAAATGGATACCAGACCTGCGAGAAACCCGGCCATAAAGTTAAGTTTCTGGGATAATCCCAACAGAGGTAAAAACATGTAATGGACTGCAACTGCCGGAACCGCCATGATCAGGGCATTGACACCCAGGGCCGTGAGGCCGCCGTATTGGAAAAGCAGGGATTGGAGAATCAGGGCCGTAAGGATGGCCGGAAAAGCTGCCAGCCCCAGCAGCAGTCCCACCACCCCGTTTAATATCAGATGAACGCTTACAGGACCGATATTGACATGAATCAGGGAGGCCACAAAAAAGGCTGAGGCCAGCATGGCCACATGGACCATCTTATCATAGTTGATTCTCGCAAGCCCAAGGGCTGTGCAGCCGATGGTAACGACTGCACCTGCCCCGAGCACGGTACCGGATAAGACACCTTCGGAAATATGCATAAATTTAGTTTTCCTGCCAGTTTTCAAATTTAACCCAGATAACAGCGCCTAACTCTATATCTTTTTTTTCACCTTCATGCACCATTTTTTTATCTGAGGTATTCAGGGCGGCAAATCCCCACCATCCTGCAACCGGTACTGCATAGGAAAACACGCCGTTCTGATCGGCCTTTACCACCTGGGTGATCATCTCTTCGGAAGGTGCCTTGGCATTGAGGTCCTTATTATAATATTCAATTTCAACTTCGGCATATGGAACGGCTTTGCCGTCCAGTTTAACAATTCCCTGGAAGATATTGCCCGCATAAAGCCCAAGGGGTCTTGTCAGGGGAACAATCTCTGTTTTGAGACCCAGTTCTTCATCCCAGCCTGAGTCATCTCCAAATGCTGCGATAATGGTTTTAGTATAATGAACAATAAAGCAGTCTTCCGCAGGTTCCCAATAGGGGTGGGGTTCCATGACAAAGGCATGTGCACCCGGGCGCTTGACTTTGTAGGTCAACTGCCAGGCCGGATGATCCATTACACTAAATGGTTTAATATCTTTGACCAAATCGGTTTTCTTCCCGTCTTTAACCAGAAATAAGGCGTCTGGTTTGACCATTTCCATGCCGATCCCCTCAAAGGGATGGGAAAATGATATATTCAGGGTGACCCCGCGCGGGTCATCAGGGGCAACCATGTTGTCCTGCGGGATGACCATACCGAAATGGGCAAAACAGACAGGAATAAAGGAAAACATCATTACAACTACAAGTATGGGTACAAGGGTCAGTTTCAATTTCATCTTCAGTCTCCATAATTTTATTGAGTTCAGGCCAAAAAAAAACCACGAAGGGAAAAGGACATCCTTTTCAAACCTTCGTGGTTTTTTATATAATTTAAATCTGTGTCTTGCGTTTTGTCTGCAGGCTTCTGCCTGCAATTTGCAGTTTACATATCCCGTGGGTTCAGGACTGTCAAGCTAATTTACTATTTTTTTGCCCGATCTATTTTTTTTTCCAGGCCCCTGCGTCATTCTGGATAAACCGTCCTTTCTTTGTCCGGTCGGTCAGAATTTGGGCCCGTCTTTTTTCCACAAGCTCAAGAGAGACATTCTGCTGTTTGGCAATATGTTTGTAAATAGTCTTTCTATCCTTGTTTTCCGCAGCCACCACATCGGCCTTGTCTTTTTTACCGGTGACAAAACCCAGGTACCCTCTGTTGGATTCACCCACAATGCCTTTGGCTTTGAGATCTGAAATTACGGGCAGACGTTGAGTCATCCGTTCTTTGATGCCTTCGGACCAGGCGGTTCCCGTCACAAGAAAAACAGCCGCAATAATAAACAGAAAATATTTTTTATAATGAATGTGTGTCATTATTCCTCCTTGTCCTTTTCAATTTTATCTTCAGCCGCATCTATGTCACCGAAGAAATCATCCAGGGCCTTATCAACCTTTACATTCACATCTATGGTGATGTGGATGGGTTTTATCTCAACCGGTTTGATTTCCACTTCATGACTGGTACTGCATCCGGCAAGGGCCAGAAAAAAAGTGCAGATGATGATGGAACTCAATTGTTTGACCATATCCTCTCCTTTTAATTATTCTAGAATATCTTTTAATTTATTACCAAATTTCATGACACGATTAAAGGGAAGTTTCAAATTAACATCCAGTTTTACCCCCTGAAACCGTGATCCTGGACTTTTTGCATCCACCCGCATAAAGGAGTTTAAGTCTTTTCTATATTCAAAGGGCAG
The DNA here is from genome assembly GCA_003354055.1 of Desulfobacteraceae bacterium. The sequence continues at coordinate 7,246 of PIVQ01000085.1, forward strand.
TATTTTTGCGGGTTTCCCATCCAGTTCCATTTTAACATCCAGGGTATCTCCCCGGGTGTTAAATTGTAACTTGGCCCATTGATATTGAAAATCTTTCAGCGCTTCTCCTGCCAGGTCCAATTGGGAAAATTCAGGGGTATCTTTGGGAAATCCCTGCATCATCCGGTCCAGATCATTCACAAAGATACGGCCCCCCTGACCCGGGGTGGAAAAGAGAAACCCGTTGTCAAAGGTAATGTCTCCATTGTCATAAACCACTGGAATCCGTCCGTTTAAAGTGCCGCCGCCCTCGGCATCAAAGGCTCCGATCTGCCGCAGCAGGTTGTCCATTTCAAGCCGGTCGCAATACAGGGTCAGTGAGAGGCGGTTGTCTTTGTCCGGCAGACGGATGGATTCTGTGGAAACCAGGCCGTTACACCATTTGAATTGTAAATTTTCAATGTTCAGGGATTTTCCGTCTTCAATGCTGAAACGTAAATTGGCATCGTTGAATTGGAACTGCCCGGCATTTATACTCTTAATTTTAATCTTCTGACCCGGCAGGGATTCAGGGTTCAGAAGATCGGTAAATTCTATGGCTCCGGTGATACCCTGAACCATGAGATCCAAATCGGGGAGATCAAGGCTGCCCTCATGGATATGGATCCGGCCGCCTGTATTCAAAACATGGGTTTTAAACGAGGCATGGGTTTGAGTTGAAGCGGTCACGGAGAACTGCCCGGGTATATCCATCTCCGGCATAATCTCGGCCAGTTCCGCTTCCGTAAAACTAAAATGATCCGATCTGATAATAAGGTCGGCTTCCGGTGTCATGGTATCATCAAGTCCTGCATTCAGATCAAGATCAAAGACCAGTCCCTTAATATTACGGCTGGTCACTCGCCCGTTAACGGCATAGGACAGGTCTCCTGTCTGGGTCAGGGTGGCATCAAAACCGGCATCCAAACTGCGGCCGTCCGAAATATGGCCTATGGTCAATTTCCCAGGCTTTGTATCCGGTTTGAACGGATAGGTTATCGGCAGTTGGACGTCAATTTCCGATCCGGAAAGCTTATGGTCCGGAACCTTTACCTCTGTATTGATTATCCGGGCCTCCATCCGGAGGGAAGGTGTCAATTTTTCATCCAATAGAAGAAGTCCGGATGCTGACGCTTTTTGGGTGCTCACCTGGTTGGTGCCGGAGACGGCCTGGATGCCGGATATGGCAGAGTTCAGGTCAATCCTCATTTTTTTCTTGGTATTCCCTGGTCTGATTTTGGCTGTAATATTCATCCCTGTCCAGAACACTTTGTGTTTCGATTCAGCAGCGCTGATGTCCTTGGCTGTAACCTTTACCTGACCCGAGGACAGGGGCAACGGGAAGTATTCCTGTTGTTGGATCTGAAATGATCCGGATGCCCGGACATGTTTCAGGGCTGCTGTGGCCTGGCGGTTTTTTAAACTGACGCCCCTTAAGGTTGAATTAAAACTCAAAGTTTTGCTCTGGCCGGGATTCATAAAATTGCCCTGAATAACTGCGGTCAGAGTGAGGCCCCTGGCCTTTGCAAAGTCTGAATTAAACCCTACTACAAGGGATTGTCCGGATATATGAATACGGCACTCCTGATCTTCCAATGTCCCCTTCAAGGTGAGATTTAGCTTGGGCCGGTCAAGTACAACCGTTTTTTTAGGCCCGTCATTTATAACAAGCCGGTCCATGGGAAGGGTCTCTGCCTTGAGGCTGAGCGCTAAGGGTTTACCCGGTAATAGATCGGTAGCAAGATTGAACCTCACACTTGTCTTTGAGATCCGCTTATCTGAAAGGGTGATATTGCCGTCTGCCGTCAAATTGAGTGCAGACCCACCGGATTGTTTCGGAACGGAACTCAGGCGCCCTTTGAGGCTGTCAAACCGCAGGTGCGGCAGATTCTCTCCTGAGACACCAAGGCCTGAAAGTTCAAACTGCCAGGGAGCGGACGGGGTTTTGGTAAGGTTCAGATCCATCGGTCCTGCCAGACGGAGCCCTTTCATGTTTTCCCGGAACAAACCGGTCAGACAGTCCGGTGACAACTGATTGCCTGCCACCTGAATCCCGGTGAGCCCGCTCTCAAGATCTGCGCTTATAATGGTATTTATGACCTGCCCAAAGGGGATGAGGCGTACCTGGGCCGTTGCCCTGCCCTGTTCTGCATGAATTCGGGCCATGATTTCAATGGGTATCCTTATATCCCGGGTTTTGTACTTGATATTGAGATTCACATTTTTAAAGATCAGTTGTTTGGGGATAAAGGGCAGAAAGGATTTGATATCAAGGGTTATGGGAAACGAGGGTTCTTTAGTTAGTCTGCCCTGTGGCGTCGAAGGCTTGTTTTGATCGGCTATGGGAAAATCAAGTCCGTTGAAATGTATATGGTTTGAATCATCTATCCTGGCGGACAGGGTCACTCCTTTGACAATCACTTTATTCAACTGGAAATTCTTAATTCCCTCCCATTCATAGGACAGTTCAGCCAGGTCTGCATGCACATCCCTTCCAACACCGATATTCCGTATAAGGGTGCGGCTGACACCTATTTTTTCAATTGAAAATTCAGGTGCGAACCCTGCCATAGTTTCAGGCATCCGGTCTTTAATGATCATCTCAGAGATAATTGTATCTGCAATCAGGGGTAGTCCGATGATTATCGCCTGAATTGCCATCATAAGAAAGAGGCAGATTAACAGGATATATTTAATTATTGATTTAAATGGCATTTTTTATCTCGACTATCAAAAAAAGGTCACCTTTGTTCTGTCCGGGCATGCTTTTCCCCATGCCTTTCAGTCTCAGTCGTGTGCCTAACTTAACTCCTTTGGGAACCTTTACACGGTAAAGGGGCTTGTAGAATCCCCATGGAATCGTGACCATTTTTCGGGTACCTGTCAATGCCTCAATGGAGGTCAGCTCAATAATCCCGTACAGATCGGGCCCGAAATCCTGTGACTGAGGCGTGATAATCTGAAGTTTAGGGGTTCGTTTTTTACGGGTAAACCGGGTAATTTTTTCACGGTTGCCGGTGCTGGGAATCCTTTTATTGAGGCTGACCAGCAAGATACCTGCGACAAATCCGCCCACATGGGCCCACCAGGCAATATTGGATCCTGTCCCCTGCCCGGCTGCATTGATAAATTGGAAAAAAAACCAAATTCCTAAAAAAACAAATGCGGGGATCTGGATAAAAATGGGAAAGATCAGAATGGGCACCAGTGTCAGGATTTTAGACCCCGGGTACAAAAGGAAATAAGCCCCCATAACCCCTGCAATGGCACCGCTGGCTCCAATGGTGGGCACGGGGGAGTAAAAGTTTAAGCAAAAGTGAAACAGGGCGGACAAAAGACCGCAAATCAAGTAAAAAATGATAAACCGGGCAGGCCCGAAATGGTCCTCGATATTATCCCCGAAAATGTATAAAAACCACATATTTCCCAGGAAATGCCAGAACCCGCCATGTAAAAACATATATGAGAACGGGGAGAAAATTTTATTGAGAAAGGTAAAGTGTCTGGCCAGTTCATTGATGGTATACTTTCCCGGGACAAAGCCATAAATATAATATACAGCCTCATTATTAAGACCGATGGTCAGCTGCCAGAGAAAAACAAGAGTGGTGATGCCTACAATTGCGTACGTGGCAACGGGCTGGCTCTTTGTTTCCTGGTTGTCCCGGATGGGAATCATTATAGAATCCTTAAGCGGTAGTGATCGCTTAAATAGTTTTTCACAGCACGTATAACATCCATTACCCCGTCTTCAACCGTGAATTCAAGGCCGGCGTTCCGGTCCTGTCGCAGACCATTGAGCAGGTTGGAGTTCTTTTGATCAAGACCGGTGATATTTCTAATGGAATCCATCCATGTAAAATAGAGGTCTTTTAGCGTGGTGTTTTCCATACTGGCCACACGGGTTCTGTGTTTCAGGGATAAGGCGCTAATAACTAATTTTACAGCCTGGTCCAAGGTCTTAGGGAAACCTTTGTTGTTCGAGCTGTCCAGGACAAGATCGGACAACTCGTCTTCAGCATCCGAATCAAGATACATGAGGTAAAGCATGGCTTCTATAATGGATTTAACTTCAAAGTAAATACCGGGGTCATGACTGGCCCTGGGGCCCGCTACATTCAATATCCGAATTTGATTTTCCAGGATGAAGGACTGGAGGATAATTGCCCCTTCAAAAGTATCCTGCTTTAAAAGATCAATATGGCAGTTGGGTTTGCCTTTTACCTGGGCAAAGGATTGGGTCAGTTTTGAGCCCCCCCGCAGCTGACCCCGGGATATGATAACGGTACCGTGGGAATCAAGGATGTTTCGGCGGGTGCGGCTGGGATAGTCTGATGCGGCCATTTCCCTGAGCTGATAGATCTCAGGCAGAGGACCTGCTTCGGTTATCCTTCCCTTTGAAATCCACCCGCCGTGCGGAATATTCATCTTTATGGCAACATCAAGAGCTGCCCGGTCTGCACCGGTTTGTCCTCCTGATACGATTTGTCTGAGCATAGGCTTAGGGTTCCGTATGATTAAAAATTGCTTTCCTATCATAGCAGTAAAGGGTATAACTTCAATACTAATGTACTGTCTCACTGGAGTAAACCGCGAAATCCCAAGGAGCGCATGAACCTGCCATCAGACAATGAATGCTTCAGGATCATCAGGGATATGGAAATGATGGACCATATTCTTGACCATTCCGTCATGGTTGCCAGTGTCGCGGTCTGTCTTACAAGACAGCTCAAAAAAACTTTTCCTGACCTTAATATAGATCTGGTTAGAACGGCTGCATTGCTCCATGACATCACCAAAACCCGCAGTTTTGCAACCGGGGAAATTCATTCGCAAACCGGTGGAGAACTGATGGAAAGCCTCGGGTATCCTGAAATAGGATCCATTATCCACCAGCATGTGATTCTGGATGTCCGTTCGGATGACGGACCTGTATCAGAACCTGAAATCGTTAACTATGCAGACAAACGGGTACTCCATGACCAAGTGGTTTCCCTGAATGAACGACTGGCATATATCAAGGTTAAATACGGAACAAAACCTGAGTTCAGGGACAGGATACAAAAGATGTGGCAGGATACGCTGGCTCTGGAGTTGAAATTATTCAAAAGAATCGATTTTGCACCTGGCGACCTCCCGGAACGGGTAGGTTCCGGGATAAAAAAACTGCCGAACACTCAATAATCAGGTTTGAAAACCGGGTTCCGCCGGGTCAGTTCACCGCCGGGTCAGTCTACCACATAACATTGAACAATATTGAACAGGTCGTTGATTGCAAACGGCTTTCCAAGAAAGCCATCCGCCCCGTTGAGTTCCGCCTTTTCCTCATTTATCTTTCTTCCGGACATCAGGATAAAAATTTTCTCCGTGCCTTTCTCCGTCCATTGGGCCTTGCATTTGGACAGGAGTTCGAATCCGTTCATCAAGGGCATATCCACATCTGAAATCACGATGTCTGCTTCTCCGCCCTCTTCAAGATACTGCCAGGCAGCCTGGCCGTCTCTAAAGGAGATGATTTCACGGTTTACGCAATAGGTTAGGGCATTTACGGTGAGTTTCCTGATTCCGGAATCGTCATCGACAACCAAAATTTTCACATTCTTAATCATGGTTTGCCTCCGTACCTGAATCAGGCTGCTTTGAGTATCTCATGAAAAAAGGAAAAGTCCTGTTTGGGAAATGCGGTTGCAATGATGCTCTCGATATTGTCCAGAATAGCAGCTCTTCTATGAACACCCAAGGGATAGTCATCGGAAATCATGGCAGTAGCCATAACGCTTAGGAGCTTTACCCGTTCCTTGAGCAAGTGGTTGGATGATTTTGATCCGGGCAGGCGGATATCTATTCTCAAGGAGTCTTTATGAAGCAGGCTTGCGTTTTCAAGCACAGCCTCTTTTCTGAATTTACCCACAGGATAGCCTTCCAGCCTGGCTTTTACCATAATAATGATCAGGTGAAGCCTCATCCGGAACAGGTGAAGCGCGTTCATCTCCGTTTCTGAATTGACCATGTCGCTTCCGAATCGTTTCATTTTCAGTCCTGTGAGTTAGTATATGAGCACTTTCGATCTTAGAACCTGAATTCTCATATCATATTGGGATGAAATTACAATAGTTTTTTAATGTAAAATCGGGTAGTTTTTCTTTGAAAATTCATCAAGGTTCTTGATAATAATGGATAATTTGGCTTTAGCAACTTTTATTTTTTTCTGGTGGGTGTTTTTTTCATCCTGCCTGAGCTCAAACAACTGCTCCATATCTTTATTCAGGGATTCGTACAGGGTGAATCGCTGGAAAATTTTCTCCTTGAAATCACGGGTAACTGCCTGAATCAAAGGAGTAAAATAGTCCTGCCTAAGGGTGAGATGATACCCTTTGATCTGCTGCCGGATAAGCCCCAGACTCTCCTTTTTTATTTTTGCCGATGCTTTGTTCAATCCCGGGGTAAAAGAGAACCGAATATGTTTATCCACCAAGGCTGAGATAAACAGGATAATGGAGTGCAATCCGAAATCTGTAAGTGCATTGGCCCGCATCTTTTTGGTGAATCTGGCCGTGAACACCTGCTCCGGAAGCCTGAGGCCCAGAATTTTCTTAATGGCCTTGATATCCACAGCTTTGATTGATCCGGGATCCTTTTCAAGCAATTGGATGGAATAATCCCTCGCATCTTCACCTATCTGGCTGCCCATGGCAAAAAAATCAATCTGGTAAGAGTCCAGCAGGGATTGAAAATAATCTTCGATTCGTTTTTCCTGGGTGCAAATCAATTGTTTGAGCTCTGGAACGATCTGTTCCAGGGCAAAAATATCCAGTTGCCGTTTGAAATCCTGAAACATGAGATAAAGGATCTGCTTGAATCCGGTCTCTTTAACGTCTGAACGATAGGGTTCGACATCAATTTGGGCCCCGTTGATAAACTGGGTGACCTGGCGGTTGATGTTGATGTTATCCTTGAGAAAGGCCTTTTTCAGGTTGGTTTCGATTTCATGGGTCAGACCCGATACAGCACCCTGAACAGAATTGTCAACAATCACTCTTAACCTGTGGGCATTCTCTTCGATCCCGGTGAGTTGTGCTCTGGCTTTTTCCTGGCCTGCCATATCCGTGGTCAGCAGCCCTGATATGATATCTGTTTTCTGTTCAAGGGCTCTGGATACTATTTTCAGCCGCTCAAGATGGTTGGCATGGAGGAGATCAAATTGATTTTTTTCCAGCAACCGGAAATACGTAGAAAAAAATCGTTCGGTCTCCCGGATACAGAAATCTTTCATCTTCCGGTCATCCTGCCAGAGGGAGAGCTGTTTAGCGTTCCGTTTTGACAGCCTGCTGCCCATTGAATCAAACAGATTATGCAAGGCTGAGAAACTGAAGAGTCTTGGTTCCTGAATTAAAAGAAGCAGATCCTGGTGAATTTTTTCCCGGATCTGTTTAAGATCTGCAAGATTCTCATGTTCGGTAAGGTCACAATTATTGACAAAAAGTATATTTTCCAGCAGTCCCAGCCTTTTGATAATTTTTAAAAAGCTGATATCTGACTGGCGCAGCCCGGTTCGTGAGGAGATGCAATAGACAATCAGGTTGGCAGATTCAATATAGGAAATAATCTGGGCCAATTGGGCAGGGTCTGTGGAATCCGCGCCCTGACAATCTGCAATTTCAATGTTGGGGTCGATGGTTTTGCCGAAGACTTCAAGGCAGACATCTTTAACATAAAATGCCCTGGCCGGATCTGCTGTGTAATCCTTGTGTTTTTCAAAGGATTTGGATTCAAAACAAATTTCCTGCTCATCAGCTTGAATCACATTTTTACAGGCGTCGTATCCTTCAAGGGCATTTCTTATTAAAATGGTTTCGGGCCGGATACCCTCCCGGGTAACTGGGAATTGCCTTTTTAGTTTGTCGTAAACCGTCTGAAGATAGGTCCGGTCATTTTTCCGGCGGATGTCAAATGACTTTTCCGGCCGTTCATCCGGAAACATGGCCAGTGTTTTCTCTATAAGATGATTAACATCATCCCATGATTTCAGATGAATTCTTGCCCTGTTCTTTTTCCCCTTCCGGATCCGTGTGGTAATTGAAGTCACCACCCCTGCGCCCCGCTTGACCAGTTCTTTTTGGGTCATTGCATTGATGTAGGTGCTTTTTCCGGATTTGATGACTCCGACCACGGCAATGCGTAAAATTCCGGACCGGATATGCTCAGGAATCTTCCTGCAAAGGGTCTTATAGTCTGCCAACCCTCCGTCATTGCTGTGGGGAATGGATTCAAGCAGGTCAATTACCGATACGGTATCGTCAACGATGGTGGTAATGGATTCAAAAGAACTTGAAGCGTTGGATGTTTGGAGTGTCATTATGCCCTGGGGTTAAATCAGCATCATGGATTTTTCGTATTTTAGATCCGGGCTGGTTTTAAACATGATTTCCTCGGTTAAATCACAGGTCAGCCAGGCACTGTCGCCCAATTCGTTGTCTAATTGCATAGGACCCCAGCCTGCACAACCGAGCAAAACCATAAAGGTCTTGGGTCCTTTTCCAAGTGCAATGGCTTCGAGAATATCCCTGGAATTGCTCAGGCAGAGCCAGTCTGTAACTCTAAGGCTTTCATTCCATTCAAAGGGAGGGCCGTGGAGAACAAAAACGCCGGACGGCTGAACCGGACCTCCTAGAAAAATATCCAGCTTGTCCACGGTGTCGTTGCATTCAATGCTTAAATCTTCAAAAAGTTCCCGACCTGTTAAGAGAGGGTGAACCTTGTTGACAATAAACCCGAGAGCTCCGGACTCATTGTGCTCGCACATGCAGGTGAGGGTCTGGGCAAAATTTGGATCCGGCAACCCGGGCATGGCCATGAGAAACTTGGCCTTCATGTTCTGTGGTAGATCGTCGCTCATTCCCCCTGCTCCATGATAAAACTTGACATTACAGCTCCTGTACTCCTATATTTATTAAAGAAGTAGTTTTAAATATTTTTAATTGATTTGCAATACTTTTATTCCGGTTTAAGCTTAATTATGAAAGAAATCACACCTGAAAACCAGGGGATCCACCAGATATCCCAAAAATCCAAGGACGGTGCTCCTTTAACCCAGGACCGCGGTTTGCCAGGTGAATTCTCAAAAATTTTATCAGAGCAGCTTTCCGATACCGGGATAACCGGTCTGACCGACGGAGACGATATAGGGCTGCCGGAGCTTGCCTCCACCTATAATGCCCAGCTGGCCAAGTTGTCCCAGGATCAGTCTAATGTCCCTCAACTGATCTCAGATTCCATCGATATTCTGGAGAGCTATGCCAATTTGCTTTCTGATCCCGAAAAGACACTCAGGCAGGCCTATGAGCTGCTTGAACAGATTCAGCTTCAAACCCAGGGCATTGACCAGGAACTGAATCTGAGCGAAGATTCGGATCCTATGCTCAAAGGAATACTGGATCATCTGTCAACGGTTGTTGAACTGGAAAAAATTAAAATCGACCGTGGGGATTACTCTTAATCCATCCAGATGGGATTATCCCTAATCCCCGTAGTTTCTTCCTGCCGATTCCAACGTCAGGCTCAACGGCTAATTCTAATCCTCTTTTCGTCCGTAGACATCATCAAACCGCACAATATCGTCTTCTTCTAAATAGGCACCAGACTGGACTTCAATCAATTCAAGAGGTATTTTACCCGGATTCTCAAGTCTGTGCATATATCCCAAAGGAATATAGATCGACTCATTTTCCTGAAGCAGAATTTCCTCTTCTCCTTTGGTGACAATGGCTGTACCTGACACCACTGTCCAATGTTCGGCCCTGTGATAATGTTTCTGAAGAGAGAGCTTGGCACCTGGTTTTACCGTTATCCGCTTGACTTGATAGCGCTGGGCCATATCGATAGTCTCATAATCCCCCCAGGGGCGATAGACCTT
>PIVQ01001506.1 GCA_003354055.1 Desulfobacteraceae bacterium
CTGCTGTTGTTTCACCGGCAGTGGATTATGCTTTGGCCAACCTGGTAGAGCAGAACCTAAAAGAATCAGAAAAAGAACTATCTTTCCACCCACAGTTAGATTTTAACACTGAAGAATCTGAGGAATTACTTTCCCTGTACCTGAAGCTCATCATTTCCGATGACCACATCACGGCACGGCTGGAGAAAAAGACTCCCACCCTTCCCCAATGGATTACTGCAGCGGTTATAATGAACTACTTGATAGAAAATGAAGTTATTTTCGGCACCATGCCCCACGATGGCATTGAAGACTGGCTTAATGGACCTGAAAAAACACTGACTGTGGCAGAAGGGAAGTCTCCGGAAGCGGCTCAAAAAGGAAGTGTTAAATATCACTTTACATTAGACTACCAAAATCCGGGCCGTATCCTTGATGACGGATCTATTGATTTTAAAGACCGGGGTAAAGTTCCCTTTGTTACAAAGGGTGATCTTCTGGCTGTCAAAACCCCACCTAAAACAGGGAACCCGGGCATGACGATTTGCGGATTAACCATCCCGCCTGCAATACCTTCAGACCAAGACCTTTTTGCCGGTACCGGCACCACGGCTTCCAAAGACGGTTTAAAGGTATTTGCCGATGAAAACGGCCGGCCCTTTGTGGATTCCATAGGTAAGGTAAGCGTCAGCAAAGAACTGCACATCAACGGGGACGTCAACTATGCCACCGGGAACATAAACTTCAACGGCCATATTATAGTTAAGGGCATTGTCAGGCCGGGTTTTTCAGTCAAGGGCATTCACCTGACCGCCCTAGCACTGGAAGGGGCAACTGTCGAGCTGACAGGGGATATCAAAGTATACAAAGGAATTGTCGACTCCACGGTTATTTCAGCTGTAAACCTGAATGTAGGCTTTATCAACAACAGCAAAATCAGCGCATTTGAAACCGTCAGGGTGGAAAAGGAAATCCTGGATTCTGAAATTCT
>PIVQ01000682.1 GCA_003354055.1 Desulfobacteraceae bacterium
CCCAGTAGCTCAGTTGGCAGAGCAATTGGCTGTTAACCAATGGGTCCGCGGTTCAAATCCGTGCTGGGGAGCCAACCCAAACAAAACATCCCGATAAGCTTAGCTTGTCGGGATTTTTTATTTTCAGGGAAATAAAGTGGTTTTCGATTTTTAATGCCCTTTTCCACGGAAGAATAAATCTAATATCAATTCGGAAAATAATCCACCCGCTCATTAAGCTCTTTCCCACATTTAAAAAACGGCAACCTCTTTGCTTTGACCTGGACGGTCTCCCCGGTTTTAGGATTCCGGCCAGTATACCCTTTATATTCTTTGACGGCGAACGAACATGCCAACGGTACCTTAGCTTCTTCCCAGTGGTGGCTATCACTGTATCAAATCTTCGGTAATGCTGATTATTTGACAAATGCGAATGAATGGATGGAGCAGGCTGAGACATATTACGATCTATTCAACGCCCAAAACGGTTACGCCGGATCTCCCAAAAAACAAGATTTAAGCGGATTGCAGGAATTAATTAATGCTTTGGAAAAAGAAATTGCCATTCTGAAGGATGCCCAATGAAAAAACTAATCATAATCATAATGCTATCCCTGGTTATAGGCTGTGCATCATCGACCCCAAACCCCAAAGTTGTACAGGAAGAAACAGCCGATACCATAATGGCAGAGTACGGGTCTGGCCAGGCTAAACAGGATGCACAGGAACGACTCGGCGACGAAAGCACTGGGTCGGTAAAAGGGTTGATTTGGTTTGGGGGAATAATTTTGAATGCTTTTCTGTGGTTTTAAAGGGTCGCCTGGTTAAAACGCCAGCATCTCTCCCTAAAGCTTTACCCCCTCCAAGCCGATAGTATAGCTCATGCGGATATTTTTATTGACAGGGTTAACCCGTATATTTTATATAGACTTAAATTTTTCTTTATAAAGAATATATTGATTTTATGCTAACAAACACTTATATTTACACATAATAGTACAGTCGTTTAACATTAGTTACAGGGAGAATAAAATGGCTGAGCCTATCAAAAAAAGCAATGAAATATCATTCACAGCAAACGTTTTGACGAAAGAAGAAGACGGGATGTTTGTGGCCCACTGTCTTGAATTAGATATTGTTGCTGTTGCCCCCACTCAAGAAGAAGTCCAAAGAGAAATAGTTTCACTGGTTTGTGCTCAAATCGATTATGCATTCTCAAATGACAATCTTGATAATCTATTCCACCCTGCGCCGTCTGAAATGTGGCAAGAATTCTATCGCTGCAAAGAACAGATAGAGAGAAAGTACGCTATCAGAAAGGGGTTCCAAAAGAAAACAGGGATAGAGAAGATTGTGCCTCCTTGGCTAATCACGAAGACGTGCAAGGCTGAAGAAAATATATGCTATGCCTAAGGGTCCTTTATCCCTAAAAAAGCTTATTAAGAGATTGAAAAAGTTTGGTGTTATCCCTATGGCCAGAAACAGGGGTAAGGGTTCAGAAATCATCTTATTAAAACCAGATAAAGAGGGATCAAACAAAGGTCCACAATACCCTATTAAAAATCATGGGAAAGGAACCGAAATTTATGTGCCTGTTATTAAGGCTGCATTACGTCGCTTCGGAATAGACGAAAAAGATTTTTGGAAATAAGACTCAGCGATCCCCAATCAACATCTCCCCCAAAGCCGCCAGTTCCCCAGGAGCATCACCCAGCCCGTATTTTCCCTTGATGTAAATCCAGTGCTGGCCATTTGATTTCCCCTCGCCTGTGTGTGTAAGTTCTCCCTGTCTTCGGTGCGTACTTCCCCGCGGACTAAAATATTTCACTCTGTTAAAAAGCGTCTGTAATCGCGGAACCGTTTTCCAGGATCAACCGCCGGTCCGGACAGGATACCCGGCCTGATCGATCAATTTTTAAACAGCCAAAAATTGCGACCTGATGGTTCGGGTACCCCATCCGGACCTAATCGGTTACCGAACCGCTTTTATCAAATCCGGTTAGTATACACGGAAAAATAGTAATCAAATGGTTACGCCTATATTTCGTTGTGTGCATGCCCGGAGGGTTAGGCGGCGGTAGGGTGAGGGGGTGGAGTGGCGTAAATGACCGCCATCTTCAGGACAGAAAGAGGCGGGCATTTCCGCTTATCAAGCAGTCAGGACGACTGCGGATATTTAACGGAATCCCCCTCATCACCCTGCCGTTGCCGGGTAAGGGTAAAAATAGTTGAATATTTAATTGAAAATTACTCGTGATGTGCAGCTCCGCCTTAGTGAGGCCATTGTCCTTGTAATTTATCACTTATCGCTTCTGAGGTTTGATTGATCCTATCTGGGTTTTAATTAATCGGGATAGATGCTTGACTATGGGAGGACGGGAATGTTTTAAAATTTTAAAAAAGTTAGCTCAATCAAGCTTGATTTGGCTCGTGTTTAAAAAGTTTAGAGGTGGGTGATGGATAAAATGAAAAAGTTTATGAATATTTGGGAAATCGAGAGAAACTTTAAATGTCCTGTGGTGGGGGCAATGCTTTCCGTGGATAAACATAAAAGCATATTGAAGAAATGTGGTTGGGATGTAAGTAAGATGAAACCCTATGAGTACCACAGCCACCTTATGGGATGCATGGGGGATGAAAATGCAGTGTCAATCAAGGTGAATAATTTTATCCGCCACCAGGCCAGAAAATATATGGTAGAAATTGCCGGTCTGCATGAGAACGGGAATGGGCAGGCTGTAAAGGACCTCTGGAAGTCTTATGCAGGGCAGGGCATTATCGGGCCTGTTATGTATGCCATTGTGTCTCATGAGGATGCTGATATTGAACTGCTTCAGGATGTTCACGGTGAGGTTCATATGCTGGCCCATGCCAATATGACTGAGGTGTTTAATGTCCGGCAAAAACTCAAATCCTCGGACGAAATCCTTGGCAGGGAAAAAAAGAAGCTGGCTGAAAAAAATGCAACAATCCGGGAAATGGTCAGCACCCGACGGGAAGACAGCCAGACCATGAGCCGGTTAGTTGACGAGAATGGAAAGTTGAAAAAACAGGTTGGAAGTCTTGAGGCGCAGTCTGGCGCGGGGATAGTTCCGGATTCCGGAGAGAAGGATGAGATCGAGCGCCTCGGGAAAGTGTTGGCTGCTGAGAAAGATCTGTCACGGCAACTTGCGCGGGAGAAAAAGCAGGTACAAATTGAGTTGTTCAGTGCAGAGAATGAAAATGAACTGATCCGCAAGGAGATCCGGGAGCTTGTGAGTTCGCTGGCACCCGCAGGGGAGCAGGATGTCTGTCCGGTAGCTGCCGTTAACGGTGGACCGGATGGGATTATGACCTGTCCCACCCAGGGCAACTGCACGGGCGACACCTGTCCCAATTATCAGCTTTGCGCCAAGCGGGTCTTTATGATCGGCGGTATTACCAAGATGAAGTCGTACTACAGGGATATCGTTGAAAAAGCAGGCGGGGAATTTGACTATCATGACGGGTATCTTAAGAACAGCAATGCCAATCTTGCGGCCAAGGTCAAACGCTGCGACGTCGTGGTCTGTCCTGTAAGCTGTAACAGCCATAATGCCTGTCTGAAGGTGAAAAAGCTCTGTCACCGGTATAAGAAAGAGTTGAAAATTCTGAACAGCGCCAGTCTCTCCGCGGTGACCCGGGCCTTATTGGTGCCGGAGAGTCAGCAGGTCGATTGAATATTGCTAAGGATCGGCTCCAAAATTACTTGATCTTTTGTTTTCAAAATACCCAGTCTTTTAAGGGGTTTTGGAAATAATTTAGATCAAGTTATTTTGTAACGATTCCTAAGAAGGGGAGGGGCGGTAATCATACCTGGGGTGTTGGCGCTTTCCCGGACAATGGGATACCGGACATGTTTTGACCAGATCATTCTGTATGAGTCTGGGGCGCTTTTTATTACAGGCTTGTGACTGAACCCATTGTTTGGCGGTTGGTTCGTCTTTTGCCATCCCAAGTTCCAGGACCTGCTTTCCGCA
>PIVQ01001507.1 GCA_003354055.1 Desulfobacteraceae bacterium
CTGCTGTTGTTTCACCGGCAGTGGATTATGCTTTGGCCAACCTGGTAGAGCAGAACCTAAAAGAATCAGAAAAAGAACTATCTTTCCACCCACAGTTAGATTTTAACACTGAAGAATCTAAAGATTTACTTTCCCTGTACCTGGAACTTATCATTTCCGATGACCACATCACGGCACGGCTGGAGAAAAAGACTTCCACCCTTCCCCAATGGATTACTGCAGCGGTTATAATGAACCATTTGATAGAAAATGAAGTCTTTTTCGGCACCATGCACCACGACGGCATTGAGGACTGGCTTAATGGACCTGAAAAAACACTGACTGTGGCAGAAGGGAAGTCTCCGGAAGCAGCTCAAAAAGGAAGTGTTAAATATCACTTTACATTAGACTACCAAAATCCGGGCCGTATCCTTGCGGACGGATCTATTGATTTTAAAGACCGGGGTAAAGTTCCCTTTGTTACAAAGGGTGATCTTCTGGCTGTCAAAACCCCGCCTAAAACAGGGAACGCGGGCATGACGATTTGCGGATTAACCATCCCGCCTGCAATACCTTCAGACCAAGAACTTTTTGCCGGCACCGGCACCACGGCTTCCAAAGACTGTTTAAAGGTATTTGCCGATGAAAACGGCCGGCCCTTTGTGGATTCCATAGGCAAGGTAACCGTCAGCAAAGAACTGCACATCAACGGGGATGTCAACTATGCCACCGGGAACATAAACTTCAACGGCCATATTATGGTTAAGGGCATTGTCAGGCCGGGTTTTTCAGTCAAGGGCATTCACTTGACCGCCCTTGCACTGGAAGGGGCAACTGTCGAGCTGACAGGGGATATCAAAGTATTCAAAGGGATTGTCGACTCCACGGTTATTTCAGCTGTAAACCTGAATGTAGGCTTTATCAACAACAGCAAAATCAGCGCATTTGAAACCGTCAGGGTGGAAAAGGAAATCCTGGATTCTGAAATTCT
>PIVQ01001508.1 GCA_003354055.1 Desulfobacteraceae bacterium
AGTAAGCCTGCTAACTTTGGCTTTTGTGCCCGCAAGATGTGAGGGGGTTCAACAGCATGATATAACATCACAACAACAAGAACCAAAGGGAATAGGAATAGTTAATAGGGTAGTAGGAGGAGTAGTAGGAGTAGGAGCAGGAGCAGTAGTGTTAGGAGTAATAGGAGGATTCGCAGGAGCAGTAGTGTTAGGAGCAGTAGGAGTAAAAGGAGGAGTAGAAGCAGGAACAGTAGTAGGAGTAGGAGCAGGAACAGTAGTAGGGGGAGTAATGGGAATATTAGGAGGAGTAGTAGGAGTAGTAGGAGGAGCAGGAGCAGGAGCAGTAACATTAGGAGGATTATTAGGATTTGTAGGAGGAGTAGCAGGATTCTTAAAAGGAGTATTAGTAGGAGGACTAGCAGGAGGATTAGCAGGAGCAACAGTAGGAGCATTCTTAGGAGGAGCAGTAGGAGTAGTAGGAGGAGTAGAAGCGGTTAGGAGAGCAGTAGGAGTATTAGGAGCATTCTTAGGAGGAGTAGGAGGATTCGCAGGAGGAGCAGCAGTAGGAGTATTAGGAGCATTCTTAGGAGGAGTAGTAGGAGGAGCAGGAGGAGTATTAGTAGGAGTATTAGGAGCATTCTTAGGAGGAGTAGTAGGAGGAGCAGGAGGAGTATTAGGAGTAACATTAGGAGGAGTAGGAGGGGCATTCTTAGGAGGAGTAGGAGCAGTAGTGGGAGTAGAAAGAATAACATCCACAGGTTAGCAGAGAGGTTTTTTAGTACCTTTTTGTTTAAAGTTTGTATATTTGGCTATGCCAAAAAATAAGATACACCACCCCCATGACAGCCTTTTTAAAAAGGCATTCCAAAGCAAAGAAGTAGCAGTAGATTTTTTAAAAAACAGGCTACCTAGTAAGATTTTAGCAGATATAGACCTAGGTACAATAGCTTTAGAAGACACTACTTTTATAGCAAATAACTTAAGGGCTAG
>PIVQ01000683.1 GCA_003354055.1 Desulfobacteraceae bacterium
ATTGCTAATTTCAAGCTTCGCGCCGATCTCCCCATTGGATGTAAGGTAACCCTTCGCCGGGAAAAAATGTATGACTTTTTTGAAAGACTGATCAACATTGCCCTTCCCCGTGTAAGGGATTTCAGAGGAATTTCCGGAAAAGCTTTTGATGGCCGGGGCAACTACAGCCTTGGAATCACTGAGCACATCATTTTCCCTGAAATCGACTATGACAAGACTGAAAGCATCAAGGGTCTTAATATTACGGTTGTAACCACAGCCCAAACCGATGAAGAAGGGAAAGAATTCCTGAAACTCATGGGAATGCCCTTTAAAAACTAAGGATCGTAAGGAGGAGAGCTTGGCTAAGAAAGCTTTAATCGCAAAGGCGCAGAGAAAACCGAAGTTTCGTGTGCGCGCGTACAACAGATGCCCTTTATGCGGTAGACCAAGAGCATTTATCAGAAAAGCTGGTATTTGCAGAATCTGTTTTAGAACACTTGCTTCTGAAGGCAAACTTCCCGGCGTTACCAAATCAAGCTGGTAAGACCTACAGATTCAAACGATTTAAGAGTCTAAAATACAGATTCTGAAAACCAAATTCCAAAAGATAGTTAATATCAGCGGATTTTAAGGAGAATTACAAATGGCAATTAGTGATCCAATTGCAGACATGCTGACAATCATTAGAAATGGTGGAAAAGCGTGTCTGGCTAAAGTGGATATCCCCGGGTCAACAGTTAAATTAGACATGGTGCGGGTGCTTAAGGAACAAGGATATATCAAAGATTTTAAATTCCTTGAAAATGAGACACAGGGTGTAATCCGTGTGTACCTCAAATACGTTTCCGAAGGGAAGGCCACCATCTTTGGTATTGAACGCGTAAGTAAACCCTCTTGTAGAGTTTACAGCAAATCAAAAAACATTAAGCCGGTTTTAAACGGTCTGGGTATTTCTGTCATTTCAACCTCCAAGGGGTTGATGACGGACAAGCAGGCTAAAGAAGCGAACGTCGGCGGTGAAATTCTTTGTAACGTTTGGTAAGACAGGAGTTTAAAAATGTCTAGAATAGGAAAACAGCCGGTTCAGCTTCCAGATAAGGTCCAGGTCACTCTTGATGGTGATATGATCAATGTAAAAGGCCCTAAAGGCAACCTTGACCGTAAAGTACACTCGGCAATCGATATAGCGATAAATGACAACGTGTTGACCGTATCAACCGATATGTCCGACAAAAAGAAAGTGGCGCTTCAGGGACTGTTCAGATCCTTGATCTTTAACATGGTACACGGCGTCACCGAAGGTTATGAAAAGAAACTGGTACTTACCGGTATTGGGTACCGTGCAGAAACCAAGGGCAAGAGCCTGGTTCTGAACGTGGGCTACTCCAATCCTGTTGATTTCTCCCTTCCCGAAGGCGTTAGCGCTGCTGTGGAAAAAAACACTGAAATCACACTCACCAGTATTGATAAAGAGCTACTGGGCCAGGCTGCAGCAAATATCAGAGATCTAAGACCTCCCGAACCCTATAAGGGCAAAGGCATCAGCTATGCTGATGAAAGAATCATTAGAAAAGCCGGTAAAACAGCTGGTAAAGAATAAAGGTTGGGAAAAATAGATTATGGCAAATACATCACCAAGGCTTGTAGCAAGGCTTAAAAGAAAAAGACGGATCAGAAAGAATATTTTTGGTAATCAGGATCGCCCGAGACTGAGCGTGTTCAGAAGCACCAAACACATTTATGCTCAGATCATTGACGACACCCAAGGGATCACACTTGCATCTGCATCCACTCTGGACAAAGAGTACAAAGATGCACCTGTTGATGGAAAAAAACAGGACGTGGCAAAGGCGGTTGGAGCCCTTATCGGTAAAAAGGCTGTTGATAAAGGAATCAAAAAAGTGGTTCTGGACAGGAACGGCTTTCTTTATCACGGACGGATCAAAGCGCTTTCAGACGGGGCCCGTGAAGCCGGTCTTGAATTCTAATTAGGAGGATTATCCCTTGGCAAGACATCAACAACAGCAGGAAGATACAGGATTAATCGATAAGGTCGTCAGGATCAACCGCGTTGCCAAAGTTGTAAAAGGCGGTAGAAATTTTACCTTCAGCGCCCTGGTCGTAGTCGGTGACGGAGAAGGCAGTGTCGGATATGGTCTGGGAAAAGCAAAAGAAGTTCCCGAGGCTATTAAAAAAGGCATGGAAAAAGCCAAACGCAACATGGTTAAGGTTGCACTTCTCAACGGAACGGTTCCCTTTGAAGTCGTAGGCCACGCAGGTGCAGGCAGGGTTCTTCTGAAACCCGCATCTCCGGGTACCGGACTCATTGCCGGTGGCGGTATCCGTGCGGTCCTTGAGGCTGCAGGCGTTACTGATATTCTGACCAAATGTATCGGAACCCATAATACCCAGAATATCGTCAGAGCAACCATGGCAGGTCTTCAGTCTTTGTGCACCAAAGAAGACGTTGCCAAAAGACGTGGTCTCAACCCTGAAGATATATAAAGAGGTCGACAATGGCTGATAAGATTAAAGTTACACAGATAAAGAGCACTATCGGGCGTCCTGCCAAGCATGGACGGATCGTTCGCTCCCTGGGCATCAGACGGATGAACCATACAGTGGAGCATGAAATGACCCCGGTTATTATGGGGCAGATTAATAAAGTTATTCACCTGGTGAAAGTAGAGGAGGTTTAAGATGCAGCTTCACGATCTGGCTCCCGCACCGGGCAGCAGAAAGAAGAGAAAAAGAGTGGGTAGAGGCCCAGGTTCCGGTATGGGAAAAACCTCCACACGCGGCCACAAAGGTCTTAAAGCCCGCTCCGGCGGCTCTGTAAGACCCGGGTTTGAAGGCGGACAGATGCCCATTTACAGACGGTTGCCCAAACGCGGATTTACCAATATTTTTAAAACCAACAACGCTGTTCTCAATGTCAAGGATCTTGACCGGTTCGAAGATGGTGCAACCATTGATGAGGACGCACTGAGAACTGCCGGGCTTGTTAAAGGCCGGGTAGATGGCGTGAAAATCCTGGGTCATGGTGAAATTACTAAGAAGTTCGCCCTGAAAAATGTTTTGGTTTCCAAAACAGCCAAGGAAAAAATTGAATCTGCCGGCGGCAGTGTTGAACAACAAAACGACTAAGGAAACGTATAGATGATCGAGAACAGCTACCAGAATCTGTTTAAGCTTCCTGAACTCAAGCGGAAAATTCTGATTACACTGGCCCTGCTTTTTGTATATAGGATAGGTGTTCATGTGCCCACACCAGGAATCGACGGTAACGCACTTGCATCGTTTTTTGCCGAGGCTTCAGGAACATTATTCGACATGTTTAATATGTTCTCGGGAGGGGCGCTGGAACGGCTTTCCATCTTTGCCTTGGGTATTATGCCCTATATCAGTTCCTCCATTATTCTGGAGCTGATGACAGTGGTGGTTCCCCATCTTGAGCAGTTGAAAAAAGAAGGGGACGCCGGTCGGAAAAAGAAAACCCAGTATACAAGGTACGGTACCGTAGTACTGAGTGTCATCCAGGGTTTTGGTATTTCCGTGGGCTTAGAGACCATGACCGGCGCCGGTGGGGTAGCTATTGTACCTTACCCCGGCTGGACCTTCAGACTGATCACCATTATAACGCTGACAGCCGGTACAGCCTTTATCATGTGGCTGGGAGAGCAGATTACCGAACGAGGGATCGGAAACGGAATTTCTCTGATCATCTTTGCCGGTATCGTTGCTAATATGCCGTCTGCCATCATTAATATGGTCCGTCTCCTGAGCACAGGTGAGATGGGTATTTTTTCCATCATTATCCTTATTGTTCTCATGGTCGCTGTTGTCGCCGCTATTATCTTTATGGAACAGGCCCAGCGCCGGATACCGGTCCATTACGCAAAACGGATGGTAGGCAGAAAAATGTACGGCGGTCAGACATCCCATCTGCCGCTTAAAATTAATACTGCAGGTGTTATTCCGCCGATCTTTGC
>PIVQ01001509.1 GCA_003354055.1 Desulfobacteraceae bacterium
AGCTCCAGGGCGTCTTTATCAATTTCAAAATATTTTGAAATCACATTTACAATATCAGTTTGAAGATCGGTCAGAGTGGAGTCGTTAAGCTCTAATTTGTCATAGATCAAAGAGAATTGCAGCCTTTTCTTAGCTTCGTCTTTTGACTTTTTCTGGCCGGTAAACCGTTTCAACAATCCTTGTAGCATTCAACTCTCCTTATTTTAACCCGAAGGTTTTACTGATCTTGTTCCACATGCTGCTCTTATGGGTGGGCACTTCAATGGGAAGATCTTTTTCTCCGTTAAGCCGCTTGGCAATTCGTTTAAACGCCTGGCCGGCAGCGGAGTCATTTTGCAGCACCAGAGGGGTCCCTGTATTGGAGGAAATCAATACTTTTTCATCCATGGGCACAAGGCCTGCCAACTCAATGGACAGAACTTCCATTACATCCTCATGGCTTAGCATCTCCCCCCGCGCCACCCGGGCAGGCTCGATGCGGTTAACAATGAGTTTGGGCTCAAGGGATCTGGAGTAAAGCAGGCCGATGACCCGGTCCGCATCCCGAACCGCAGAGACATCAGGAGTACAGACCACAAGGGCCTCAGTGGCCCCGACAATGGAATTTTCAAACCCCCGCTCAATACCGGCAGGCGAATCCATAATGACGTAATCAAATTTCTTCCGAAGTTCCTTGGCCACCCGCTCAACCCCTGCTGTGGTCAACACATCTTTGTTGTCACTCTGGGAGGCAGGAATCAGAAATAAATTATCAATCCGTCTGTCCCGGATAGCAGCCTGATCGATTTTACACCGGCCCAGGACAACATCCACAATATTAAAGACGATCCGGTTTTCCAAACCCATGACTACGTCCAGGTTTCTCAATCCGATGTCCATGTCAACAATGGCCACCCTGTTTCCTTCAAGGGCCAGGGCCGCACCAATGGATGAGGTTGCCGTTGTTTTGCCAACACCGCCCTTTCCTGA
>PIVQ01001510.1 GCA_003354055.1 Desulfobacteraceae bacterium
GCAAATAACAAAAATATGTTCCGTTATGACCAGGAGTGCAGCACAACAACAAAGCGATTCAAGACTGTACCGGTAGCGTTATTTGCTGGTTCAACCCGTGGTGCTGGAGAATCTTGAATCGGAATATAATTTTGAGAATCGCTATAGACCATAAGACTGTCCGCCTGAGAGTTCTCAGGCGGACAGTCCCCCATTCTTAAGGATGCCGTGGCAATTAAAGAGTCCATAAAAAACGATCCCCTGCTCAGTCGCACCCCACCCCATGACACAGATGCGGAAGAATCCCTGCTCAGTGCAATTTTCATCAATAACGATGTTCTGTTTGACGTCCTTGAAGTTCTCACAGCGGAGGATTTCTACAAAGGCGCCCATAAAAAAATATTCCGGGTAATCATTGAACTGGTGGCCAAAGAAGAACCGGTTGACCTGGTGACGGTGGCCAATGCCCTAAATGAAAAAGATGAGCTGGAGAGTATCGGCGGTGCCGCCTACCTGGCATCGATTTCCGATGCAGCACCTGTGGCGGTCAATGCCGTTCACTATGCAAAAATCATCCAGGGAAAAGCAGCCCTTCGCCTGCTCATTGATGCCTCATCCAAAACCATTGAACGCTGCCTTGAAGACAAGGGAGATTTTAAAGAAATCCTTGATGAAGCAGAATCGGCTGTATTTCAAATTGCAGAACGTAAAACCGGAGGGGCATTTAAAACCCTTAGTGAGTTGATCAATCTGAACATTGACCAGCTTGAAGAGCAGCAGGGAAAAGACGGCGGACTCTCAGGGCTTGATACTGGCTACCCAAGACTGAACCAAATCACGCACGGCCTTCAGGGCTCGGATTTGATTATTATCGCAGCAAGGCCGAGTATGGGTAAGACAGCCTTTGCCTTGAACCTCGCCCGGAATGTGGCGGTGCTCGAAAGAAAGCCCGTGGCCGTATATTCCCTTGAAATGTCATGTGATCAGTT
>PIVQ01000684.1 GCA_003354055.1 Desulfobacteraceae bacterium
ATTCTTGGAAATTATTCGGAGGCTCCTTCATGCCATTTCATTCCGGCTCAGATTCTCAGTTTCAATGCATCCGGCTCAAATTACTGGACGGCACCCAGCTCAACGGCCAAATAGACCTGGATAGACATTCAGGCTTTGACAAAGTAACCGATATCATCTCAAACTACGAGGATCCCTTCCTGACCCTGGACCAGGTTACCATTTACGGCAACGACTTCCAGACCCGGGAAAAGTACAATGTCCTGCTGATCAACAAGACACAGATCCTCTGGATTGAACCCAAGAACCACAGGGGACAATTTTAAGACATACCCACAGGGCTTTCAGCCGGAGTCCGGCTGAAATTTTTATGCAGCATTGAGGAGAATAAGGGTTTCGATCAAAACTTTTCCTTTTGCAGCCATCCTATTTTATCCAATGGTTGTGAAAGAATTGGGTTTGGTGTACAACATGGGCCAGAATAAATTATCACCTGCAAATAAACGCTCTGTCGCCCATGGCAAAAGGAGACCCAATGAAGCAGATGCTCAAAATCCTCAAATTTTTTCCCCTTATCCTCATTGTAGTCGGTGTTCTTCTGACGGTTGGTGCCTGGATGTATCTGGACCGTCAACTGCCCAGGCTTGACGGTACCCTGAAAACCTCAAAGGTCTCTGATAAAACCCAAATCATCAGGGACAAATGGGGTGTTCCCCATATACGAGCAAATACCGGGGCAGATGCCTATTTTGCCCTTGGATTTACCCTGGCCCAGGACCGGTTGTTCCAGATGGAACTCCAGCGCAGGCTGGCCAAAGGGGAGCTGGCTGAGATTCTGGGTCCCAAACTTTTGGATGTAGACAAAAAATTTCGAACCCTGCTGCTCAAACAACGGTCCCAGGATTACCTGGACCAGGAAGACCAGATAAACCCGGATGCCGTAAAATTTCTGGATGCGTTTCTGGACGGGATTAACCACTTCATTGCCACAGAACCGCTGCCCGTTGAATATACCCTGCTGGGCACAAGCCCGCGGCCCTTTACCCGCCTGGATTCCATTTCCACTCTGGGGTATGTGGCCTATTCCTTTGCCGACGGCATCAAACGGGATTCCCTGTACACCATCCTGGAATCCCATTTGACCCCGGAGGACCTTGACCTGATATTCCCGGATTATACTCAGACCAACCGGGTCACCATTATGGAGCCACAAGGTGTGCCGGAGCAGGTTGCGGTATCGGAAACATCACGCGCTCCGGCACCTTTCTTTGAGCCCGATACGTTTAAGGGCTTTTTCGATTCCTACCAGGCTGTACTGGACAAGGTGGCGGAAATCTCTCCCCCGTTTACCGGCAGTAACTCATGGGTACTGGCCCCGTCAAAAAGCACAAACGGCCATGCCCTGTTGGCCAACGATCCCCATATCGGCATTGCAAACCCGGGGGTCTGGTATGAGGCCCATGTCCAATACCCCGGATATGAAAACTACGGGTATCACCTGCCCCTGGTTCCCTTTCCAATGCTGGCCCATAATAAAACAAAAGCCTGGGCCATCACCATGTTTGAAAATGATGACCTGGACCTGTATGCCGAGACCTTTGACCCTCAGGATCCTGGCCGGGTAAAATTCAAAGGCAAATGGGTACGGGCGCAAATAGTTAAAGAAACCATACGGGTCAAGGGAGAAGACGATGTTCCCCTGACCATCAGAATCACCCCCCATGGTCCCGTGATCTCGGATTTTCTCAAGGGCTATACCGGTAATCCAGTGGCAATATCCTGGGTCTACCATAAGCTTGACAACCCCATTCTGGATGTGATCTTTGACATGGGCCGGGCCGATAACATGGCAGACTTTCGAACCGCCGTATCCCGTATAGCGGCACCTGGCCTGAACATCTCCTATATTGACCACAAAGGGGAGATCGGCTGGTGGGCAGCCGGCCGCCTTCCCATCCGGCCGGCACATGTCAGCGGAAAAAAAATCCATGACGGCAGTTCCGGCCAGGACGAATACGCAGGTTACCTTCCCTTTGACCGGAACCCCCAGATGGAAAACCCTGAAAACGGTATGATCATCACGGCAAACAATCTGTCCACCATGGTTCCCATTGATCCCATCGGGATACTCACCGGTTATTTCAGACCTTCGGACAGGGCCGCCAGAATTTATGAACTCCTGTCCCAAAAGGAAAAATGGGACATGGAAGGCCTGAAAAAGATCCAGACCGATACCCGGCTGTTTTCCGGTCCTGCGATGAGTCAGGCCATCCTCAAGGTTCTGGCCCCCCAAAAAGAAAAATTTACAAAATCCCAAACCCGAGCCTTTGACGCCCTGACCGCCTGGGACGGATTCATGGAGACCCAAAGCATCGGCGCTTCCGTGTTCCAGTTCACCATCTACCACATCATAAAAGAAGCACTGGAACCCCATATCGGTCCTGACAATTTAAAATCCTACCTGAACCAGGTGGACCATTGGAGTTTCTTAAAACAATTTTTAAAATCAGATCAGACCATAGAGGGAAGAAACAGCTCGATTGCCGCCAGATCCAGAGAGACCCTTATTCTGGACGGCTTTAAAGCCGCTGTCCTGGAACTTGCAGACAAACACGGATCTGATTCGGCAAAATGGACCTGGGGCTCCATCCACACCATTGAATTTGAACATGCCATCGGCAAAAAGAAACCTTTGAATCTATTGTTCAATGTGGGACCTTTTCCAAGTCCCTCCGAATTCACCTCGGTAAACAAACTCAAGTCAAAGACCGGCAATCATGACTATCGTGTGGCTTCCATCCCCTCTACCCGGCGGCTGATAGACTGCAATGATCCGGAAAATTCATGGAGTATTCTCCCAACCGGGAACTCCGGCAATTTCAGAAGTCCCTTTTACGACGACCAGGCCGAGATGTTTATCAAAGGACAACATAGAAAAGTCTTATATACAGAGAAACAATTTAGAACCAACAATGCCCATGTGCTGACACTGGAGCCTGAGTAACCACGGAATTAAAACAGGAACAAGACGAATGGAAAAACAGGTTGCTAAGCCGGCGGTTAAACCAGCGGTCGTCAGATTTGCCCCAAGTCCCACCGGATATCTTCATATCGGCGGGGCAAGAACCGCCATCTTCAACTGGCTCTATGCCAGGCAGACCGAGGGCAAATTCATCCTGAGAATTGAGGATACAGATGCGGAACGGTCAAGCCGGGATTCCATCCAGGGGATTGTCGACGGAATGACATGGCTGGGCCTTGACTGGGATGAAGGCCCCAATTTCCAAACCCAAGCCATTGAGGACCATACAGCAGCCGCAAAAAGACTCCTGGACTCGGGTCATGCCTATAAATGTTTTTGCACCAAAGAGGAACTGAACCTAAAACGGGACCGGGCCGTGCAGGCGAAACAGACCTATATCTACGATGGGAAATGCAGGGATCTCACCCCCGGCCAGGTGGCTGAAAATGAGGCAAACCGGATGTCATACGCCATTCGGTTGAAAGTCCCCCGAAGCCAGGGAAGCCTTAAGTTTGAGGATGCAGTCTACGGCAGCATTGAAAAGCAGTACAAGGACCTGGAAGATTTTATTATTGTCCGGTCCAACGGCAATCCTTTGTATATTCTATCCAATACCGTGGATGATATCAGGGACCGGGTCACCCATATTATTCGGGGACAGGACGGCCTGGCCAACACCCCCAAGCAGATCCTATTATACCGGGCGCTTGATGCTCCCCTGCCGGTATTTGCCCACATGTCCCTGACCCTTGACCCGCAAAAGGCCAAAATCTCCAAACGCAGACACGGTGAGATGGTGGCTATCCACTATTACCGGAACAAAGGATTTCTGCCCTGGGCCTTTGTCAACTTCCTGGTCCTCCTGGGCTGGGCCACAACAGACTCCCGGGAGATCTTTTCCAGGGAAGAGTTGATCCAGGCTTTTTCCCTGGACGGTATCAGCCGGACCAACTCCGTGTTCAACATCAC
>PIVQ01001511.1 GCA_003354055.1 Desulfobacteraceae bacterium
TAACATGTTAACGCTGAAGAACCATCAGGGATGAGAGAAATTTGTTGTTGATCACGAAACTGAATTGGGAAGATAATGCTGAAACTCGAAGACTTGGTTGAGCCGTACGGCAACATGATTTCCACTGTCTGCCGCAGAATGATTCAGGATGAGGACAAAGCCCAGGATGCAGCCCAGGAAGTGCGGGTAAACATCGCAGCCAGTCTTTCCTCTTTCAGGGGAGAATCGAAAATTTCCACATGGATTTACACAATTACGTATCGTGTTGCAGCATCCTACTGGAAAAAAGAAAAATACTATTCAACAAAAATACTGCGGGATTATTTTCGTGGTCCGGAACGCATTGCCCCGGATTATTCAGAAACAAAAAAACAGGATTGGATCCGGGAGATCTGTGACAAGTGCCTGACAGCAACTCTGCATTGTCTGGATAATGATTCACGCATCGCCTTTATCTTAAAATATATAGTCGGCCTTTCATACAGCGAGCTTTCAGTAGTGCTGCAGGAGAATGAAGCCAAACTGAGAAAAAGAAATTCCAGGTCAAAGAAAAAATTAAGATCATTTCTTATGGATGAGTGTGTACTGATCAACCCGGAAGGGGCCTGCAGCTGCAGGATGAAAAAACTGGTTCTGGAGACCAATCTGCCTCAGGAATATGAAAAAGTAAGGGACATCGCCGACCATATCGATATTTTCCAAAAAGCAGAGCAATTGCTGCCAAGGAGAATGGGCGCTCGGTCGCTTACCCGGTCCCTTGTCGGACCAGGCTAAAAATGAAAATGGGGTCAAATCTTGATTATTGCATTATAGATTTCATGGTTTTTCATCTTTCTGTACATCAGTGATGTAAAATTTCATATTTTTTTGAATCGATCATCTCTTTGATAATACCTACTATGGATTCCGGAGCAGAATATTCAGGATAACTGCGAAACAGGGCCATTGTACGTTCGATTTCATCGA
>PIVQ01000086.1 GCA_003354055.1 Desulfobacteraceae bacterium
ATCCAAAATATCAAAACCGAACATTTTGCACCTCCATTGACATGTGACCCTCAGGTTGAGAAAAGGGGCTATAAAGCTGAATATTATCCCCGTTTAAAGGAATTGGTGTTCCCGGACACCAAAATCCGGGAATCGAACTTAGGAGTAGAAGGCAGGCCTGACAAAGGCCTACCCCGATTCTATACAAGTTTTCCTATTGTTCTGAGTCTTATCCGTAAAGCGCCTGTTTTACCTCAGGCAGATCCAGTTCATCCAGGGTTTCTTTTAATGGCTTGGCCGTATCCTCATCCCATCCCATGGCCTCGTAATAGGCCCGTTTAGCGTCATCCCATTTGAGGACGTTGACGCTGTATGCGTTGGGGCCTTGTTTAAGGGGAGGGTTGCCCCGGGCACGGTCCGGCATTTTGACGGCGGCCACGTCAATGCCTTCACGGATGTTGAAGGCATGTCTGATGGTTTTTATGCGGCGGCCGATTTCCATGTAGTCGTCCAGAGACCGGGTCCAGCCGTTGGTGTGGTTGGCCCATTCCACAAAAGGCGGATTGGGCCCCAGGTAGAATCCGAAGTTGCAAAGTCCTAAGGCGTTGATGATGTCTTCGCCGCAGCTGGCGTTTTTCAGTTCAATGCCCAGCTTTTCCAGGGGGATGTCCGGCGGGATCACGTACTTGGATTTGAACTTGGGGATGGCGTTGCTCAGGTTGAGCTTGGCGTAGGTGTCCTTTTTGATATAGGCATCGATACCGGCAAAGGTGCTGGTGTGGCGGCCCGGGGTGGGTTCCACCTCGTAACCGACCCCTAAGCCCATACCGCCATCCATATTGCGGCAGTCGTGCATGGGCAGTTCCTGACCAAGGACGTGCATGGCGGCGCCTTCAAAATCTTCCAGCTTAAGGTTGTTTACGGCCATTTTCAGCCCGTCCTTGAGCTGTGCGCCGAATCCTTTGCCGGCAGCCATCTGTTTCACCAGTTCCACTACAGCCTCTGAATTGCCCCAGGTAAGCTCCAGGCCCCCCGTCGTCTCTTTGGTGATTTTGCCTTGTTCATAGGCATCAAAGGCCCAGTCTACGGTGGTGGCTGTGGAAATGGTGTCCAGACCTGCCCGGTTGCAGATTTCGTTGGCCTGGAAAATGCTGTCCATGTTGTCGTTGAGGAGCTGGGCACCGAACCCGCATATGGTCTCGTATTCAGGTCGATGGGTATCCTCGATCCCTAAGTGGGGGATCTTGCACCTGCCGCCGCAGCCAAAGGGGCAGCCGACACAATAGTATTTTTCCGTTTCATACTGGGTGACTTCAAAGGCGTTGAGCTTGTTTGCCTTATCGTCGGGAAACTCGATCTCACCCACCCCCTGCCAGTTCATGATGGGGGAGTCCCCGCTTTCGGCGGAACCGGTGAGGGTACCGGCCGTACCGCAGTTTTTCATGGTTTGGCCGAAATCATTTAGATCAGTGACCAGTTCCTTGAGTAACCGGGTGGTATGGTCCCACACCTTATCCGGCTGGTATGCAGGAAAGTTTTGGCGGCCCCGGATGCACAGGGCCTTGAGGTTCTTTGAGCCCATGAGGGCCCCGAACCCGGACCGGCCGGCCAGACGTCCCCCGTCATTGACCACCCCGGAGATCAATGAGAGGTTTTCCCCTGCCGGGCCGATGCAGGCCACCCGGAAATCCGTGCCACATTCCTGCTGCAGGAATTCCTCGGTTTCCCGGGCATCCTTCTTCCCCCACAGGTCTCCGGCATCCCGGATCTCTATGGTGGTGTCGTCTATGAAGAGATACACGGGTTTTTCGCTTTTGCCGAATATAAAGATGCCGTCATACCCGGTATCCTTTATGGCAGGGGCGAAATTGCCGCCGCAGTTGGAATCCCCCCACGTACCTGTGAGCGGGCTTTTGCCGCAAATCATCCACCGGCCGTTGAACGCGGCCTTGTGGTTGGTGAGCAGTCCGCTCATAAAGGCCATGATATTGGACTCATCCAGCGGGCCCAAACCGGGTTCCTGGGTATCGAATATGATCTTGGCAGCCAGACCGTATCCTCCCAGAAAATCCTTGTAGATTTGTTCATCAACCTCTTTAGGCGTGAATGTCTTGTTGGTCAGATCCACCCATAGGACCTTTCCTGCAACTCCTCTGTTCATAATGACCCTCCTGATACAATTATTGGTTGTTGCCGTCTGTAAACATCGGCCTGCGCAGATGCTGCTGCTGGTGGGCCGGGAACATGGTAATGAAGAACTCGGCCCATCCGCCCATGCGAAGGCGTATGAGGTCGTACCGTTCCGGATATTCCAGGGCCTTTTCCATGGCATCCCGGTCGGTACAATTGATGGTGAGAATATTGGAACCCAGGGATCCTTGGCTAAATTCCCGGATAACCTTTTTCAGGGTTTCCTTGTCCGTGTTTTCCGGGATATCGATATCCACGGGGCCCGGGATGTTCAGGGCATAGGCAGACGTCGGCCCGTTCCATCCTTTTAAGGCTTCGAAGATATCCCGGGGTTCCGGGTTGGGCGGGAGGTCTGACGGACTTGGCATGGGGCTGAAGTTTGAGGACACGGTGGACCCTTTGCGCCGGCCGTCGGCCGAGGCGCCTGTGGAAAGCCCCAGTCCGTAGTAATCCTCAAAGGTGCCGTACCCCGGTGTCAGCTTGAACGCAAATGGGCGATCCGGCATGCTGTACCGCTGGTACACATCGGCCAGGCGTTCGGCAAAAGCCGGGCTCACAGCTTCAGCCGGTTTTTCAAGGATATCCATGAAGATGGCACCTAATTTCGAGGCCACCTTGCCACCGAATTCATTCACCTCTTTGTCCGTATTTCCGAACTTGGGCAGGGCCAGGGCAGTGTCCCGCAACTGTTTGAACCGCTGAGCCGTGAGGTCGGAGCGTTCCGGCCCGGCATACTTGTTCTGAAAAGGCTCGATCATGTCATGGCCCCAGTCGCAGAGCAGGGCGTCCCGCAATTCGGGAAGGTTGGTGACGGCCGATGAGGGGTCGTACACCATTTTCCAGGTGGCCCACAGGGAGTCGATGGCACAGGGCACCCCAAAGATCATCGGAGCCAGGATATGGTGGACAGCTCCTGCATTGGTGAGATCCCGGCCTGATTCCATACAGCCCACAATCATGGTGGAGAGCAGGGGGCTGGGACAGATATTGTCCAAACCGCCGTAGTTGTTCACCAGGCCGTTCATGGTTCCGGCTGCCAGCCATTTATAGTGGTTGTAGAACAGGTTTAGAAAATCCTCAAAGCTTTTGATTTTTTCAGCCGGGGGACATGGGAAGGAGACATTGGCTCCCCTCAGGTAAACGGGTCCTGCCTGGATATAGGAGGCCCCCCGGTTCAGGGCGGCTTCCATGGCGTTCATCACCGGGCAGTAGCAAAGGCCGAACTCTGTCTTCCCCTGGATAATGGGTTCCCAGCAGCCGTCGGCAGAATAATCCCGGGCATCGGAAAGATCCATGGTAGTGCCGAACTGTTCCAGCATGGGCACGAAATGCACATCAGCCATGAGAAAGGGATGGGCGCCGCCGCTGAGGATGGCCTGGGCTGCCTCGTCCACGATCTTGTCAGGGGTGTCCGGGTTCACACGCAGGGACACGCAGGGGCTGTTCACGGGAAGGCGGCGGATGGCCTTGAGGCAGAGGTGGGTGACGTCGTTGCAGCCGTCCGTGGGCGCCTCACCGCCATGGGCCTGCCAGCCCCCCAGGGTTAGCTGCATCACCCATTGGCTGGCCTTATCCCCCTGGGGTACGGCCGCAGTGCCGGCATAGGGTACGGCGCAGGTGCCGAATGTGCGCCAGTCGTCAAAGAACTGCCGGTTCATCAGGACCCGTTCATCCATCTTGATCCAGAAGGCATCAATGATCTCCTGACTGTCTTCGATATTCTTGTCATTATAAAAGGGTGCAAGATATTGGTCAAACCGGCCCAGGGAGATCAGTTCGCCAGCCAGATGCAGGCAGCAGTGCATACCGAATACCAGCTGGACCGCGTCGTGGAAGGACTTTGGTGGTGAATCAGCCAGCAGATCCATGCGTTTGGCGATGCTGTTCAGGTTGCTGGCTTCCCTGGTCTGCCCTGGTTTCAGGGCGGCTTTTTTATCCCTTGCCAGCTGGGCGTAATTTCTGAACCAGGTCTGGGCCCCTTGCAGACCCAGGGCCGCAGACCTGTAAAAATTTTGCTTGTCCGGGTCATCGTTGTGGGCCGCAGCCTTTTCCTCCGCCTCTTTCAGCAGGGTGCCGATGCCCTTGTTGAGCAGGGTTTCGTAATGGGGGGTGATGTGCCCGGCCATGGAAAATTCATCCAGGTTCCGGAAAAATCCTTCGATGTGCTCGTCTTCGGCGAGATAGGCCATGACCCGCACACCTGTTCCCAGGGTAAAGGGCGGCAGCACGCCCACGATGACCTCGTTGTTGTCGATACGGAACACCTCTGCCTGGTCTGTGATCTCTTTATTCCCGCCGGTGAGGTCCGACAGCATGAATTGGATGCTCATGCCCTTGCGCTGGGGAATGGGCAGTTCCGACCAGCTTTTGGGTGCATCCGGGTGGTCTTTCAAGTGGCCCATGTCCGGGTATTCCTTGTGGGCATACCAATTGTTGTGCCACCGGGAAAAAGTGGTGCCCAAAAGTTCCATGATCCTCGGGGACAGGGGCATGTCGCCGGCAGCGGACTGGCGGCCCATATTGTGGAGGAAATCCTTGGTGTTGTAATATTGGTAACCGTTTTCGCTGCGCACCTGGAAAAAATCATTCATGGACACGGGCAGGGTGCCATGGGCCTCCTTCAGCTCCAGTTCCCCGGCGCTGGGTACGTACCAGAAGTTGCCCATGTCGGCCGTGGACACGGTGAGATGCTCATCCTTGATAAACCCGGGCCGGTCCCCAAGCATCCCACCCAGAGTCATGTGAAAGGCTTCCACGCTTTTGGCGTAGGCTGTGACAAAGGCGCCTTCCTCCCGCTGGGGGCCAGTAGGGGAATTTCCGAACACCTGTCCCTGGTTTACGATGCGGTAGTTGAGTCCGTCCTTGTCCAGCACCCGCACGCATTTCAGGTGGCTGCGCTTGATATGGCCGGGTACGAGATTGCCCTTATGGTCCCGGCCGATCATGTTTTCGATACCAAGCTCGGTCATGTTGCCCAGGATCTCCCAGTCATGGACAAACCGCTGGGTCAGGACAAAACAGCCGCCAACATGGTCCGGGGCCTCGGTCCCGATAACGGCTCGCTTGGAGAAGTTTACCGGGTCCACCGAAGAGATGATGCCGTGGAGGATGCGGCGTCCGTATACCGTGCCTTCCCGCTGAGCATTGCCTTGCACCAGGATGATGTCTTCCGCATCAGGCCCTAAGGCTTCCCGGATCAGACCTGCGAATTCTTCCAGATGATCCGGAGTGTCGGCCTTGAGATGGAAAAACAGGTGACCGCCGGACCGGCAAAAGGGCGGGGAAGTGTTGAGGATACCATCCATGCCTTCCATGCCGCCGTCCTCGATCCCGGGTGGCACGGATAAACCGGATTCCCTGCACCATTTGGCCCAGAGCCCGGTGTCAATGGAGCAGACCGCCAGGGCCCGGGTTTTCAGTCGTTTGCTTTTTTGCGTAAGGACGGCAGTCAACTCTTTGAGCTTCTGGAACGTGTCCAACCCCTGGTGACCCTCCTTGAGATGAACGGTCAGAAATGACATGTGTTTCCGGGCTGCGGGCAGCCCCAATTGGCTCTGTTTTAACGCATAATCATAATCGTACATGGTTTTCCTTCCTCTATTTTGATGTTTTGGGAAAATTGCAGATACAGGTCTGCCGTATCCGTTGGGGCGTGGCCGGCGATGCAAGGCCGAACCAGCCGGATTTCCCCATTTGTTGTCGATTGGCCAGGATGGCGTGCTTCACGGCAAAGAATACGCTGGATGCCAGTACCAGGGGCGGCTCTCCGATTGCCTTGGAGGATTTCACCAGGTTGGGATTCGGGGGCACGTCCGTTACGGTCTCCCTGGGAAAGAGGATGACGTTGAATTCTTCCGGGATGGTGGAGGAGCCCGGGATTTTGTAATCCCAGGTGTTAACCGCCTTTTCAATTCCGTCCACAAACACGGACTGTTCGGTGAGCACATTCCCGATACCCATGACAAAGGCCCCTTCCACCTGTCCCACATCCACGGCCGGGTTCAGGCTTTCGCCGGCATCGTAGCAGACGTCAGACCGCAACACCCGGGTCTCTCCTGTGAGCACGTCGATTTCCACCTGGGATACGGCGGCAGAGTAAGTCTGGCCGATGAACCCGTTGACGGTCTGGGTAAATTCGGGATTTTTGAAAGCGATGTTTTTTACGGTAAATGAACTACCCGGTTGTTTGTACCGGGTCTGTGAGGAGAGGTTAATCCTCTGCATATAGGCCTGGGATACGATGTTCTGCCAGATGAGCTTGCCTTCAGGGCCGTTGGGGTCCAGAGCTTCCCAGCCTTCTTCATAATCCCAGAAGTTGATGCAGTTGTCCCTGCACCAGGTTATTCCTTTTTCATCTCTCAGGCCGTAGGTAAACTCTTCCAGTCGTTTGCGCAGGTTTTGGGCGGCCTCTACAATAGCGCCGCCGTTAAGGTCGGTACCGGTGGATGCACCGGTGCTGGAGGGGTTGGGGATCACGCTGGCTTCGAAGGGCGCCATTTGAACCAGGCGCAGGGGAAGGCGCAGTTCGCTGGCCGCAAGTTGGGCCATTTTGGTGGCAAGCCCCTGACCGGTCTCAATGCCGCCGGTGTGGCCAAGCACCGTGCCGTCATGGGAGAATACCTCGATAAAGGCACCGCCCTGCTGGAGAAACTCCGCATTGTACCCCAGACCGTACATCATGGGAATAGCGGAGATGCCCTGTTTTTTCCACTTGTTTTCCCGGTTGAATTTTTTAACCTGTTCCAGGCGATTGCCAAAATCGCTTTTTTCCAGCACATATTCCCACACATGGGACATGTAGCAGGAATTCAGGGGTTCCCCATAGGGGGTGAGGTCCCCCATTTGGTTCAGGTTTTTGCCCCGCAAATCTTCGGGCTGCATGCCGAGACTGTGGGCTGCCCTCTCAACCCCTTCCTCCAGGATCAGGGTGGCCTGGATCATTCCGAATGACCGCAGGGCCGTGTTGGTGGATTTATTTGTGCGGCAGACATCGCCGACGACCTGGCTGTTGGGGACATAATAAGGGCCGTCGGATTTAAGCATCATGCAGTTCAGCACGGGGTAGGAGCAGTCATAGGTGTTGCCCCCGTCGGTCCAGATATTGGTGTGGCGTCCCATGATCTTACCCTTGTTTTGGGGATCATCCCTGCCGTTGCCCACGGCCAGGGCAGACTTGCCCAGCGCCGGGTGGCGTTTACCCATAAATGTGGTGTCCACCCCGCGGTACAGGGCCATCTTAACAGGTTTGCCGGTTTTAACGGCTGCCAGAGCAGCGGCCACGGCCGGGTAGGGGGTCCGGCAGGTCTTGCCGCCGAACCCGCCTCCCAGGCGGTCGATCTTGACGTTTACTCGGTTGGCAGGCAGCCCGGTGACCGAGCAAACCGCCGTATGCACCGACATGGGGCTCTGACTGGAGGCACGGATTTCCAAGGTGTTCCCGTCCCGGGGAAAGGCGGCGCAGGATTGGGTTTCCAGGTAGAAATGGCACTGGGCACCGGTGTGCTGCTCAATGGAGGAAATGTCACAGTTTACCCCGCCGACAACGCTTTCAGGCGTGTCTTTCCAGCTGAATTCGCTGTCCGGTCGGGTCACCTTCCAGATATGGACCTCGGTTTGGGTGTCCTCGAAAATGCTGTCCTTTTCTACGGCGTCCGGGATGGTGTAGATGGGTTCTTCATCCTTGTCCGTGTAAGAGATGCATTTGTACTGAAAAGCTGAGGCAGCACTGCCGGCAACGGTGTCGTTATTCGCGATCACAACGGCAATGGGCTGCCCTGCACAGGTGACATCGTCAATACAAAGATAGGGGTCGTCACAGGCCTTCGTCTGCAAGGATTGGGGCAGATCATGGGCAGTGATAACGGTTTTTACCCCCGGGAAATTTTCCTTGAGCCAGGCCTCTGTCTGCTGGGGAGTGGCCGGGTCCGTATCCGGGGTTTTAAAGTTAAAATCGGCCAGGGGCCGGGTGGAAAGTACATAATGTCCGAACAGCCCGTCCGGGGGTAAGGGGATGTTATGGGTATAGAGGGCCTGGCCTGTGGCCTGTTCATAAGCGGAAAGCTTTAGGTAAGGCTCGCGTAGTGCACCTGCAGGTTTCAGGTCCGGGAAGATCTGACTGCCACGGGATACAGGCCGTTCCCAGGTCCGGCCTGCATCTGATTCATCCGCAGGTATCAGGTCCGGGGCGATGGATTTTGACACGTGGACAAAAAATTTGAAAAAGAATCCCCAGGTCAGTTTCAGTTTATAGTCCGGAGCGTAAAAGGAATCCCCTGGTGTGCCGGACATGGCCTCTTCCATATCTTTGCCAAGGGCGGCATAGGCGATATCCGGCAACGCTTCGCCCCAGGTTTTCCCCGTCAGGCTCTCCTGAAACGAAAGGGCAAAAAACGGGATGAGGTTAGACCCGCCCAGGGCGGCCCGCACCCGGGTGATTTTATTGTTAGAATCCACCTGCAGACGAAAGCAGGCATTGACAATGGCCCGGCTGTCATCCGGCCGCTGGCCGGTTTTATAGGCCCGGATAAATTCCGTTTTTCCGGTCAGGGGAACCCGGATGGACAGCACCAGCAGGGTGTCTGCCTGTTGGGGGCCGTTTTGGTAGCAAAGGTCTGTAAATTCCGAAACCGGTAATTCATCGGTTTCTCCCTTTTCGGCCCTGTAAAAGTCAACCCGTGCGCCAAGAACCATGAGCACCAGCAATAGGTCTGAAGCAAATCCGGATTTTTTGGATGTGGCTTTGTCCTGGTGAAGGAAGGTCCTGGCCCCGACTACAAAATTTTCCTGCCATTCCTGGGGACTGCCGTGCTTGGCCGTCATCATGAGGTTACCGGCTATGGTGCCGGCGTTTCGCAACACCGTGCCGCCTGTGGCTTCGGCCATTTGTTTCAGTGCTGCCAGGGCCGGGCGGAAGTCCTGGTTCGTACCGCTTTCACTTGCCAGAGCCCGGACCAGGAAATCAATCAACTGGGTATAGGTGGTAGCCGCACCAAATACCAACTCCCCTCCATCCAGGGAAATTTCGTTACGCAGCTCAGGGATATGGGAAATATCTACCTGAAACGGATACATGGCCCCGCCCCAGTTGGGATACACCCCCACCGACGTGTTGCCTGCCACAAACCTGGGGTTGGTTCCTTCCGGTATTTTGGTCAGGATGTCCTTTACCTGGTCCAGGCTGGTGGGCCGGAACCATTGGAAACAGCCCTGGCTGTCTTCAATTTGAAAGTGCAGGGGTTCAGGCGGTTTTTTCAGTACCTTGGGAAACCCGTCAAAGATTTCTTTGGACACCGGAACAGCCGTGGCAGGGTCGATCTTGCACTTCATGTTTCCCTTTTGATCATCCGTCGTGAAATCATCGGCAAAATGCTTCATACCGAAAAGGATGGGCCGGTACCCGGTGCAGCGGCAGAGATTGCCGTCAAAGGCTTTTTCCACCTGCTTTTTGCTTATTTCCATTCCCTCATTGGCTGCCAGGAAGCCTTGCATGTTCATTACAAATCCAGGGGTGCAATAGCCGCACTGGGAACCGTTGGCAGCTGCAACAATATGCTGCACCGGGCTGAGGCTGCTGCCCACAGAGCCGATGCCCTCGATGGTGGTGACTGCCATTCCGGCCACGGATACCAGGGGCCGCAGACAGGCGTTCACTGCTCTGTGCCGGACTGCGTTGGCCCGGTCATCCCAACCGGACAGCAGGATGGTGCAGGAGCCGCAGCCTCCCTGACCACAGCCTTTTTTGGCGCCCTTTAGATTGACGCTGGGGGTGTGAAGAAAATCCAGGAGCGTGATCCTGGGATCCGGAGCGGCAATGGAGACTTCATCCCCATTCAGGTAAAAAATCAATTGGTCGGCCATGATGTTTTCCCCTTGATAGAAACGGTTTTTAAATTTTATGAGTGTGAAACTTATCCTGGTTAGACTTTTTGACGGATGTGTCCGGTGAGTTTATCGTATGATCAGAATCCAGAGATGGAAGACGTGGTATGAGATGCAAAAAGGTCTGGACATATACTTTAATTCTTATAACAATGAACGGGCTCATCAAGGCAGAAACATACGGCGTGAACTTCGTAGCAAGCCTTCATAGACGGTTTTCCGAAAAATACAGAGACAAGAGAGTAATCTATAGCCATTAGGGAGGAAACAATGGAAACAACAGAGGTTGAAAGAATAAAAAAACTATTGAATTTAACCTTTCTTGAAGGAGGGGAGTCCGGGTTTTTTCGGAAAATTACAACATCTGCAATTGAAGTCCTTCAAGATGGGCGGGCTTTTAAAGCAAATAGTTCCATATACTATATGCTGACAAAGCAATACCCCGTTAATTATTTACATTGGTTGGCAATGGACGATATACATATTATCTGCAAAGGGGGGCCTGTCAGTTATTATGTATTTCATGAAGACGGCACATCAAAAAGACATGTTGTCGGAAGTGACCTGACAAGAGGTGAACTCTTGACTTTAACAATTCCTGCCGGATGTAGTAAAGCGCTAAAATTGCATGACAGCGCAGCCTTTGCTTTAATGGTTTCAGTATTAACACCCGAGTGGACTAAAGACAGGGTTGTTATTGGAGCAGGGCAGAAATTCATTAATAAGTATGAAGGTTCCTCAGAATGGGCAACTCCCCAATTTTTAAAGGAGTTAATCGGCCCCAATTTTAAGAAAGGAACACGTAGTTGAGAGATTTCGTTTACCTGGAGAATAGGCGGGCCACCATGGGGGGCGTAAATTTGACTACTATGAAAAAGGAGTATCAGGATTATTTCAATCCGGATGCGGAATTTCTAACCTTAAGTGGTAGAAAGGGATACTATGATTTCAGAATATATTTTTGCGATTTGCTATAAGCAAATCAATAGTAAACTTTGAACTAAAATTCAATCAGGAAATTGCAGATTTAGAAAATTTATTGGAAATAACGGGTTCTCTTTCGTTTTCAACGATCATCAGTGACTGTAATCTGTTCATCCGTGAAGACCGACACTACTACCAGAGATCCTTAATCAACTCTCGGCTCAGATTCAGATATTTGTGCTGCATGTTCGGATCATTGCAGAAAATTTCCAAGGTAATGGTACTATTGTAACCGGTTGCCTTTAATGACTTCACAGCTTTTTTCCAATTCACGGTTCCTACACCCAAGGGCATATGATCATCGGATCTGGATCGGTTATCAGAAAAGTGAACATGCAGGATGTGTTCTCCTAGTTCTACGCAAAAAAACTCATGATTATCGAAACCAAAGTTTGTGTGTCCGAAATCGAGATGCAGTTTTAAACCCGGCACTTCCGTCAGTAAGTTTTTAAAGATGGAAACTCGGTCAAAAGGGGCTTTATAGTTTTCAAATACCATTGTGAGCCCATATGATGCAGCCATTTCAACAATGGGTTGTAATGCCTCTATATGGAATGAGACCAAATCTTTTCTCATAGCTGGCGGACAATAATAGCAGGGATGAATATTCATGACCTTAGCTCCCAAGGCGGAAAATATCCCTGCACATCGCGCAAGTTCCTTAAAGCAAGCTTCTCGGACTCCCTGGATTGGGTACGAATATGGAAGGCAGGGGTCGGTATGCCCAGTAATGGATAAGCCATAGGAATCAAGGATCGACCTCAATTTAGCAATATCAATGTTGGTGGCGTCAGGACCTTCGATGGTTAAATCCAAAAAGTCGAAACCGGCTTTGCCACAGAACGCTGCCTCATCATAGACTGATTTTGACGGGTTGTTCATTATTCCTATTTTCATCGCGCTTTCCTTAATTGGGTGGGCACTCAGTTAACCCTCCTCGGGTTTTGCCTGATTTTTTGTGACGGCCTGTAACCGTTCTGCCAGGAATTCCACATAATCTTCAAATTCCTGCGAGTCAGGCGCTTTTAATCCGGATATATTGTTTTTAAAAAATCTTGGCGGGACGAATAAATAGGTTCTCTTCTTATATATCCAATGCCGAGGCTTATTTTGAAATTTGTGCTCCTCTTCATTTATGATACCCAAACCAAAGATATTCTGTCTGTCTTCATCCACTTTTCCGGTTTTTCCGTTGACGCTATGGGGGGCTATATTCACCAGGATTGCCGATGTTTGCGGCAACCCCAACAGCAACTCACCCACAAAGAAAATGTTGCCGCTGCGGCAAAGTTTCTGTTCCACTTCACCCATTGTTTTCCATTCCTCAGAGGTGACCTTTTGATGCCCCATACCATTAAACATTCCTTTGGAAAAAGGGAGTT
Organism: Desulfobacteraceae bacterium; assembly: GCA_003354055.1. The sequence continues at coordinate 12,414 of PIVQ01000086.1, forward strand.
GCGACTCAGAAAAATCCCGGTTAAGTATTGTCTGAATAAAGGCTTTTCCCATTGGTGCGCCGACCCCTTTACTGTAGAATATCCCCTCTTCCACGTTTGTTTCAATAAACATCCCCGACTGGTTCAGTATGTTCTTTACCGCCTGATAATTGAAAATGGAAAACGGTTTTTTTGTTACGGGATTAATAGTTGAATGAATGGCTTTGGTCATTGCAGTAAAAAACACGCTTACATCAATAAATGAATTTTTAATATCTTCATCAAAATTTTGGATGCTGTCGGCAGTGGCGCAAAGCATGATGTTTCCTGTTTCATTAAATACATAATGCTTTGCCATGGGCAAATACTGGGGCTGAACAGCTCCCTGCCCGGACGGCTCGGTCTCTTGATCGCTCTGTGTAAACCAACTCCAGAATTTTCCTAACATTCTCGGATCCTCTTTTAATTTTGATTCGGAAAGGCATTTAAGAGAGAAACTTAAAAGCCTTTCTGATATCCAAAGGTTGCAATTGGCACTGTTGCGGCTGAAATTAGGACGAAGTGTCTGCCGGTTGAGGTGTGTCAGTCAGTATAACGGCCCTCATCGATTCAACCAGGTTGTTGAATTCCGGGTCGGACATGGCCTCATTTAACAATGACGCATGTTTTATAAAAGAAGGCGGAACAAACAGATAGACGGCTTTAGTAATTTTCATTTTTATTTCCGAACTCTCAACTTTAAGGCAGGGCCCTGCTTCCCAAAGCCCTTTTGCAGTGGACGCGTCAACGGAGATGACAATCGGCGTAATGGATATGGTCCCCAGCAAATATTCGCAAACAAAAATAATCGTGCCGACTTTCTTGCTTTGATTTGAAGTCTCGGATGCAATTTTTATGGATTCTTTGCCCATCCCCATAATCATATCCATCAAGGATTTTCCTATCGAGGCCAGGTTTCCGCTTAGGCCCAGGAGGGTCTGGATCAACTGGCTCCCGAGTGTAATCCCCTTTTGCTTACTCTCAAAATCGATGATGCTTTCAGTCACTTTGACAAATAATCCTGAAGAAGACACCAACTTATCGATGGCGTCGTAATTGTATAAACCGGCATCTGCCTCTGACATCGCCTTGGTCATTGCTGCGAAGAATACACTCACCTGGCCGAACGCCTCTTCAGCCTCCTCAGATATGGAGGTATTTTCCTGGCTACCGCCATTCAGTGTTGTTGCCACAAACAGATTTCCGGTTGCATTGATAACAAATTGTTTCGTGGCAGGGATTTCCGAACTTTTACTTGTTGTCAGGTTCGCGGCCCGTGTTTCTGCATTACTTACAAGGTAACCTTCCTGCGGATCAGTGGTTGGCATAGCGCTCTCCTTTTAATTAGTGCTTGAACGAAAACTTACCCATCTGTCGCGTTGCTGCAAAAGTCTGAAATCCTCATGTACATGAGTACACTCCGGTTTCAGACTTTCTTGCGCCTTGCATATGGGCAAGTTTTCATCCAAGCACAGGTTTTTGGTCAGTCACTAATTAAGATTTCGCATGTGAAAAAAGCGATTTTTTTATGTGATAAATCCGTAGTCAGGCAATCAAACCCATTGCCCTGTAGGTATTCCGGCCTGCAATCCCGTCAGGTTCCAAACCGTGATTCGCCTGCCATTTTTTCAGCGCCTTTTCCGTGTTGCTGCCGAATATGCCATCTGCTTCTACACCGAGGACTTTTTGAAGCTTGATCACCCATTCCCCTGAAGCCCCCTCCCTGGCTATTTTAAAGGTTTCAGCCGAGTCTGAATCTGTGTCTTCCGGAACTTTGCCCAGGCAAAGTGCTACCGCATCAGCCCTGAGCCGTTCCACCCGGCGCTGCCATCCCTTCCCAAACACCGGCCAGGTTGACAATGCCTTAAGAAAGGATAGACGCTGCTCGCAGACCCCGTGTATCACGGATACCCCTTCCTTCGCCTTTGTCTTTGAAATTGTATTCGGACCGATATGGCCGTCCTGTGCCGCGCCGACAGCTGCCTGAAGCCATCTTACACTCCGCCCCGGCCCGGAATTCACAGCCCCGTCAAAAACCGTCAGGTCCACACCGCCCGGCAGGTCGTCACACAGGCATTTATCCCAGTATCCCATAAGGTATATGTACGACAACTCATCAGGGCTGATCTGCCTCAATTCCTCTTTTGTCTTGTCAGAACCATAAAATCGCCGGTAGGTGAGCAAGGTCACCCCTTTCATGGTTGCGCCGCCCGGATCATCTTTATTGTCGGACCAGCCCCCCTCACTTTTCAACACATGGTCCAGGCATTTTTCAAAATTTTCTTTCATATCCATGTCTCCTTTTATGAGTGACACATAACAGGGCGAGGCATCAGGATGTGTTACCTTCGCCCTTTATCCTGTTATCGTTATTGCCGTAAAATTTTGGGGGTGGGGTCCGGGTAATAATAAGGCTCAACATAATTCTGAACATCTGCGGTTTGCACGGCAGTATGTTCGTTGTTAAAAATTATTTCAAGCAAGGATCAAACGTAGACTTGACCAAACGCTTCTAATTGTTTGAATAAGTGAGTCCACCGGCTTTAGAGGCCACCCAAAAGATAACTTTTGCTACCCTTCAACAGAAATATTGGTGGTAAACCTCATTAAAAGATGGAGTAGCACCGCATCCATATCATAGTCATTGAGCTGATAATGGAACTTGAAGTCAGTAATGGCGTTTTTGAACGATTTGTAATCTTCCAGAGTCTTTAAGCCTACAGGCGAGGCGCCACCAGGTGTTAACCCGTGCTCATCCACCCAGATTTTGTTGATAATAATCGGGTCAATACCATTTCTCTTTGGAAAATGAATCTTGTAACTGTACTGAAATTTTTTGTCTTCGCTGCAAGATGATATTTTCTCAAGTGCGATTTCAAATATCGGACGTCTTGATTCATAGCTTTCGTACAGGGTCCAAAATGAAAGCCTGTGGGTGTTTTCTTTGTCTTCTAACTTTTTTTCGTATGTGATGGTTTTTTCATTCTCATTTTTAAGATGAACCTCTGCATCAAAAAACTTGAAAAAACCACCGCCACCTGAGACCCTGCCGCCTGCACCGACGGTGATCACGGTTTTCTCTGTACGACTGTTTGAGCATCCCCACTCAATACTGCGGCTTTCTTTCTCACCCCAGTAGGGGAAATTTTTTACCGGCGCATCGGGTCGGATTAAGTTAAAATTGGAAAAAAATTCGGGTTCCTTGTACACTACTGGCATGGCAGTTACATAATACGAATCTTTATTAAAATCATAAAGGGCTACCGGACAGGAAACATTATACCTCGTACCCTGGAAACTTTCAGTAACGGAAATCTTGAAAATCCTCCCCGGATTGTACTGTTCCTGATCGATCAATAGATGATGTTTCAGGTAGGCAACCTGAGTTTTCAGCCTTGAAATATCCGTATAACTACCCTTCGGAATCTCGCCTATAAGCCCCCCCGGAGTTATTACCCGGGCTCGTCCCCTGTACCGCTCGTCATATTCCACCTCAATTCTTTGAAGTGTGATTCCGGGCTCAATAAATGCCCGAATGTGCTCTGTTTTTGGAACATACAGGATATACCCCCGGTTGATCAGATACTCGTCAGCCGATAGTGGGCTGCAGAAACAGGAAAGTACAAACAACAATAATCCAATTTTTTTCATGATACATCTCCTTAAAACCGGGAAATTAGCGAATACTTCCGATCTATCAACTAACCACGATCAACAAAAAACGACACCATATATAGGGACTTATTGCAACTGGGTTCGGAAATTTCAGCAATTTCTAAAGGGCAAGCCGCCTGAGGTTTTGGAGGTTGACGATGTCAAAGAGTTCTTAACGTATCTTGCCGTGGAGCAAAAGGTGTCTGTCTCGTCCCAGAACCAGGCCTTTAATGCGCTTTTGTTTTTCTTTAGGCATATCCTGGGAAAGGAGTTTGGCAAGGTAGAGGGGGGGGGGAGGGCTAAAAGAAAGCCGTATATCCCTGTGGTTTTATCCCGTTTTGAAGTTGATAAGATCATTGGGAAATTGAGGTATCCGTATAACCTGGTGGTAAAACTTCTGTATGGGTGTGGACTGAGACTTGCCGAATGTATGAACATAAGGATCAATAATTTTAACCTGGATGCGGGTGTTTTAACTATTCATGACGGCAAAGGAAAAAAGGATCGGACCGTGCCTCTGCCTGTAACGATCATGCCGGAGATTGACCGGCAGCTTGAAGTGGTAAGGAAAATACACCGGCGGGTCCATGTTCAGAGGGCCATTAAATCAGCTGTGAACCGGGCTCAATTAACCAAACGGGCAACCCCGCCACAGTTTTGCCAGTCATCTGCTCCAGACCAATTACGTGTGACCTTTATGGTTACGTGTGACCTTTAAGGTTACGATATCAGAACCATCCAGGAGCTTCTCGGGCATAGTGATTTAAGGACTACGATGATCTATACCCATACGGTGAAATCCAGAACGCTTAAGGAAATGAAAAGTCCACTTGATTTGTAAGGCACAGCTCCGCCCTGTCCATTACGTTGAGCGCGATTGGAGAA